>JBKJUI010000104.1:0-13214 GCA_046590775.1 Acidimicrobiales bacterium | reverse complement strand
CGACCCGCTGCCCCGTCCTGGTCGTCGGCGGCCGCGACGGGCGCTGGAGCCACCTCGGCGCCGCCGCCGTGCTCGACCCCGGGTTCGATCCGGTGGCCCTGCTCGATGCGCTGGCCGCCACGGCCCGGCCCGTGCTCGAGGCCGACCGGCTGCCGGGCGAGCCAGCCGGGCCCACGGTCCCGACCCTGGCCCTCGGCAGCATGGTCGCCGTGTGCGGCACCGGCGGCGTCGGGGCTTCCACGGTGGCCGCCGCCGTCGCCCAAGGACTGGGCCGGGGCCTCGGGGGCGATGCGCTCCCCGCTCCTCTCGTGCTCGCCGACCTGTGCCGGAAGGCAGACCAGGCCATGCTGCACGACGTACGCGACGTCCTCGTCGGGGTCCAGGAGCTGGTCGAGGCCCACCGCTCCGCCACCCCTGAGGTCGATCACGTGCGGGCCCACTGCCTGCCGGTGCCCGAGCGCGGCTACGACCTCCTCCTCGGACTGCGGCGGCCCCGCTCCTGGGCCGCGCTGCGCCCGCGCGCCGTCGCCGCCGCCATCGCTGGCCTTCGTGGCGCCTACGGCACCGTCGTAGCCGACATCGAAGGCGACGTCGAGGGCGAGGCGGACACCGGGTCGATCGACGTCGAGGAGCGCCACGCCCTGGCCCGGACGGCGGCTCTCCGGGCCGACGTGGTCGTCGTCGTCGGCGGTCCCGGGCTACACGGCGTCCACTCGCTTGCCCAGCTCGTGCACGACGTGGTCGGCCTCGGGGTCCACCCGGTCCGCATCCTGCCCGTGATCAACCAGGCTCCCCGCCGGGCCGGCGCCAGGGCCGAGGTCACCGCTGCGCTGGCCGAGCTGTGCGTCACACCGGCAGGTCGCCCGGCACCGCCGCTGCACCTCCCCAGGCGCAAGGTCGACGAGGCCTTCCGCGATGGCGCGCCGCTCCCGCAGGCCCTGGCCCAGGGCACCGCCCGAGCGGTCGCCGTGGTGGCGGGGCGGGCACCGGCGGTGCACGAAGGGGACCTCATCGACCCGCAGGGCCCCCGCCTCGTCCGGCCGGGCTCGCTCGGCGCGCTCGTCGGAGGCGACGACCCCGACGAGTCCTGGTGACGAGGTCCTCTCGTCGAGCACCGGAAGGCCGGAATCCAGGGTTACCGTCCGGTGGTGACAGGCAGCTCCTCGACCGGTCCGCTCGACCGGGCGAGGTCGATCCTGCTGGCCGCCCTCTCGACTGAGGTCATCCTCCTGGCCGTCACGGGCGCGGCGCTGTACTTCGTCTACCGGCCGTCCGACGCCACGGCCTGGAACGACATCCGGGCCAGCGCAGGCTCGGTCCAGATCTCCCTCCTGGTGCGGTTCGTCCTCATCAACGACGTCGAGGTCTCCCCCGAAGTGCTCGTCACCTGGCTGGCCATCCACGCAACCCTCGGCGGCCCGGTCGCCGGCGTGCTGCTGACGGCGGCGTGGACTCGGCACCGCCGCTCGGTCCGGCCGCCGATGTCCTCACGCCCGCAGCCGGCCAAACTGCCCCCTGCTCTCCTCGACCAGGGCCGAGTCAGCGGGGAACCCGGGACGATGAGGACTGGCTGAGCCACTGCTCGGCCTTGCGCAGCCGCCGCTCCAGCAGCTCGATGGTGGCCTCGCTGACCTTGGTGACGCCGCTCCAGCGGTTCAGCTCGGCGTTCACCGCCGCATGGGTCATGCCGGTCCGGCGGGCGAGCAGTCGGCTCGCGTCGGCGTTGGCCTTGCGGAGGTGCTCCTTCTCCTCGCGCCGCGTCCGGCCGTGCGGGTGGGCGAACGCCCCGTGCCGGCCGCGGCCCGGCAACGGGGGGAGGGCGATGGTCAGGGTGTCGTCCTCGGGGGGATCGGCCAGGAGGTCGCCATCGACGGCCCAGTCCGGCGCACGTTCGTCGCCCAGGGGGACGGCGGATATCGGGGCGAAGAGCGAGAGCTGGTCCTCCTCGCCGCCTCCCTCGTCCGGTCCGGCGGCCGGCACCTCGCGGTCCTCGTGCCGCAGCGAGTGCCGCCGTTGCTCAGCGATGGCGAAGGCCCTGGCCCGCAGTCGTGGCTCGTCGGGGATGTAGAGGAACGACCTCTGCCCCGAGGAGCCCCTCGTCCACCGGACCAGCCGGCCCACGGCCTGGCGGAAGAACAGCTCGGTGGTGGTGGTGGTGGCGAAGACACCCACCCGCAGCCGCGGGATGTCGACACCTTCGGCCACCATGCGAACGGCAACGATCCACGGATCTGCACTGGCGGCGAAGCGGGAGATGCAGGCTGAGGCGTCCGGGTCGTCGGAGGTCGCCACCACAGCCCTGACCCGCAGGCGGTCCCTCAGGAGCCGGACGATGCCGCGAGCGTGCTCCTGATCGGTGGCGATCACCAGGCCTCCGGCGTCAGGCTGACGTCGACGGATCTCGGTCAGCTGCTCGTGGGCCTGGCGGAGCACGTGGGGCAGCCACTCCCCCTCGAGCGAGTAGGCGGTGCGCAGGCGCTGACCGGCCCGGGCGGCGTCGAGAGGGTCAGCGAAGGAGTGGGCCTGCAGGCTGCCGTCGGGAGCGCTCCACTCCATCTGCCCGTCGATGCGGGGGAAGTACACCGGACGCACCACCCGGCCATCGGCCAGCGCCTGGCCGTAGCCGTACTCGTAGTCCGGGACCGCCTCATCCAGGGTGTAGCGGACGAAGGGGATCGCGTGGGTGTCCGAACGGAAGGGCGTGCCCGACAGCGCCAGCCGCCGTGGCGCCGTGGCGAAGGCACGCCGCAGGCCGTCTCCCCACACCCGGTCCTCGGCGGCGTGGTGGAGCTCGTCGAAGATCACCATGGCGTTGCCCGCCAGCCCCCTGAGCACCCCGGCCGAGCTGGCCGCCTGCTGGTAGGTGACCACCACGCCGTGCATGTCGGAGGCGAGCGCCCCCTCTCCTGCGCTCCACTGCGGGTCCAGGTGGAGGTCGAAGCCGGACGCCGCCCTGGCCCACTGCTGCTTCAGGTGCACGGTCGGCACCACCACCACGAGCCGGCGGCCGGCCACCGCGGCCAGCTCCTGCCGGGCCGCCGTCAGCGCAAAGGTCGTCTTCCCGGCCCCAGGGGTGGCCACCGCCAGGAAGTCGGGCGAGCTGCTGGCGGCCAGGCGCTCCAGGGCGGCCCGCTGCCAGGGCCGGAGGGTGACGGTTCGGATCATGGGAGCCGCCGATGATGACAGACGCCGCTCGCCCCGCCCGTCATTGCCCGAGGAGCGGCGCTCCCCCGCTACCCACGGCCGCCGCCAGCCCAGAGGTCAGGCCCGGAGCAGCGGCGTTGGCTCCACGCCGTCGAGCAGGGTTGCTGCGAGCAGGTACTCCTCGGGGCCCAACGAAGCCCGGATCAGCGCAGCGACTGCGTCTGCCTGGGTGTCGCTCACGACCGCCTCGAGCCGAAGGCACCGATCGTCGTCGTAGAAGGTTCCGCGGTGCTGGAGCCGGGGAGCCGGACCCGGGCCGGTGCTGGTCGTCGGCCACACCTCCACGTCCTCGATCTCCCCTCGCTCGAACGCTCGTTGGACAAGGACCGCTCGGTGACGCCGGACGACCACGGAAAGCTGTTGCATGTTGGTTTCCCTTCCTCGGCGCTGGCTTCTTGCCAACATGGCCACGCTTCAAGAGGCGAGAGCTGGCGGAGAAATACACGCAGGACAGAAGGCACGGCCTCGCTGCTTGGGACCGGCGAGCGCTCGCTGGCGTGGACCTGGCATGTGGCACGGGTCATCTGCTCCGCGCACAGGCGGGGAAAGCAGGCCCGGTCCTCTGCTCGAAGTGGGATGAGCGCGCTTACCGCGCTGCCGCCGAGACAAGCCGGGAGAGGCGCCTCGTCGGCCGGAGAGCCGACATCGCGGCGAGCGGCCCGTGCGGCATGGGCCGTGGGGGTGGCGACCTGGGCGAACGCCGTCGTCGTCCTCGTCCTTTGGCTGCGCCACGGCGGCCTCGGGACCCTGAAGAACCCTGGCGGAACGCTGATCGCTCTCGGTCAGCTCACCGGCCTTGATCGAGTTGCTCCTGATGTCGAGGATCGGTTGGCTCGAACGTCATGTCGGCTTCGATCGACTGGCCATCTGGCACCGGTGGGTCGGTTTCACCACGGTCACCCTCCTCGTTGCCCACACCGTGTTCATCACCTTCGGCTACGCGTCCGAAGGTGGGCAGGGGCTCTTTCGGCAGAAGGTGTCGAGGCGATGGCCATCACCGACGCCCGGACGATCATCGTCACCGAGGGATTCGAGCGCTACCGACGCCGCTGACGGGGTTCGGCGACCCACGCACCGTTCCGGCTCGGGGAGGCTGGCTCAGAACCCGAGGCCGGTGCTGAAGCGGTACTGATGGTCACCGGCCGGGAACCGCCCGTCGGAGCGGAGCTTCACCGTGGCTGTCTTCCCAGCGCACACCTCAGCCGTGGGGGCCGAGGATCGTGGCCACCGGCTGGCCAGCAGCCAGGATCGTGAAGGTCAGGTTGGTGCTGCGGGCCTGTGGCTGAGCGTTGCTTACCACGGCGGTGCCGGTCCAGCCCCCGCTCCCGTCGTCACCGGCGGGCCCGATGGCCGCCGCCTCCTCCTCGACTTCGATCACCATGCCGAGTCGCCGCAGCCCAGGAAGCGGTGCTCGGCCGCCCCGATCGCCGCCGCCGACTCCTTCACCTCCAGCGCCCGCCGCTCGGCCGGCCGCTCCCCCAGGAGCCCCCTGGGCACTCCTCCAAGGCCCCGTCAGTGGCAGTCACCAGCACGACCCGGTGCCCCTCCGCCGCCAGCCGGGCGATCGTCCCCCGCCGATCAGGCACTCGTCATCCGGATGGGCATGCAGGAACGTGGCGGTGGCCACCCGCCGAACGCGTAGCGGCGCCAGTCATGACCGAGTGCCCACTTCTGGTCCCCGGACGGGCCAAAGGTGGGCACTCCCGTGATCAGGCCGGTCGTCCTCGAGCCGGGCGAGGATCCGATCGGACGGCGCAGCGCCGTCAACCTCGACTCGACCGAGAGCGTCTCGATCTCGGTGCTCGTCGAACGCCTCGGCCGACTGAGCGACGACCGCATCAGTGACATCTGCACCGCCCTCGGCGTCGCCGTCGACTGCCCAGGCTGACGCTGGCACTCCTGCCAGCTCTCTGGCATCAGGTGAGGTCGAGCCCCTCATTCCCCTCTCGCCCGGCAGCGCTCCACCCAAGCGAATGCCCAGATCTGGCTTCTCGGCGAGCCGAAGGGGGGCACCCGCGCAGCGCACCCGCCTTGGGTGCAGCAATCGGAGGCGGGATCTACCGGTTGGGGGTGATCCTGACGACGGCGGTGCCGCTCCCCGCAAAGGTGTAGCCGGCCGGGAACTCGGGGTCAGACCCGTCGCTCACCTCGGTGAAGCTGTACGAGCAGGTGACCGGGTTCTTGACGCCCCTGGCCGACTGCCCCTTGGAGCTGCCGGGCTCGGTGAAGGCTTCAATGAGGTTGCCATCGGCATCTGTCACCGTCCCGGTGAAGGGGCCGAACGAGACGGGCACGATGGTGGCGTTGCTGTCGACATCGTGGGCCGGCGTGAACTCGCCGTTCCCGTTACTGACAACCGAGTAGGTCTTGCCGTTGTCGCAGTTGAGGTCGAAGGTCTCGCCCTTGGGGTCTGCCCCCGCCTGGGGTGAGCGTCCATATGACCCTTTCCGTGTCAAGCAGGCTCCGCCTGATCTCCGTGACCGGCGCCAGGAGTCAATGTGAGGGGATGGCGACCCCCAAGAGTGCCCACCTCTGGTCCCTCCGGAAGCCCGAAGTGGGCAGTCGCGCACGGTCAAACGGCCGGATGTTGGTCAGCGAGCACTGAAAGGCGTTGCAAGGGGCCAGGCGAGTGCGCTAGACCCTCCTCCGAGAGCACGTGGATCGGCGCTCTGCAAGGCTGGTGGTCAACGCCTCGACGGGGGGGTCGGTGATGCAGGTGGTCGTGTTCCTACAGGGGTCGCTGCTCGGCGCTCAAGGCGGCGAGGGGGCCGCGTGAAGCAGGCCGCCGCCTCGTGGGGATCGCCGCTGCTCGAGGTCGAGCGAGCCGTCCAGGAGCGGGCCAAGGCCCTCGCCCTCGACATGACCCTCCCCGACGGCCGGGCCTCCCTCCATGCCCTGCTCGAGGAGGAGATCCGCCGGTGGGCCGACGACGTCAAGCGGGGGATCCGCTCCTACGACCTGGCCGACCCCCAGGGCCTCACCGAGCGGGCCTGGCGGAACCTGGCCGGCTACGGGCCCCTCGAGCCGCTCCTGGCCGACCCGGACGTCTGGGAGATCATGATCAACGCCCCAGACCAGATCTTCGCCAAGCGGCACGCCGGCACCTCCGGCTACCACGACGAGGTCTTCCACGACGACGAGCACCTCCTCCGCACCCTCACCAAGATCCTCGACGACGCCTCCACCAGCCACCGCAAGCTCGACCCGGCCGAAGGCCTGCAAGACGCCCAGCTCGACAACGGCAGCCGCCTCCACATCGTCCACAACGACATCGGGCGAGACGGCCACGTCCTGGTCAACATCCGCAAGTTCTCCGGCATCCAGATCCGCCGCCTCGACGAGCTCGTCGAGCGCGACATGCTCGACGGCCCCGTGGCCCGCTTCATCCAGGCCGCCATCCGAGCCCGGCTCTCCATCGTCTTCGCCGGCCCCCCCGGATCCGGCAAGACCACCCTCCTCACCTGCTGCGCCGCCGAGCTCGATCCCAGCCTCCGCGTCGTCGTCGCCGAGGAGGTCTTTGAAACTGACGTCCCGCTCCCCAACGTGGCGCACATGCAGACCCGGCCCCAGCGGGCCGACCGGCGTGAGGTCGACCTGCGGCGCCTGGTCGCCGGCTTCCTGCGGATGGCGCCCGATGTCGCCATCGTCGGCGAGGTGCGTGACCGGGAGGCGCTGCCGCTCCTGCTGACGCTCAGCTCCGGCGTGAAGGGCTACACCACGATCCATGCCGGCTCGGCCCGCCAGGCGCTCACCCGGCTCCGCTTCGTCTGCCAGCTGGCCAACACCGGAGCAGAGCTCCCGCTCTCGGCGCTCAACACGCTGGTCTCTGAGTCGGTCGACCTCGTCGTGCACTGCGCCCGGAGGAATGGCGCCCCCAGGGTCACCGAGATCCTTGCCGTCGAGGACCTGCAGACCGGCCCCGACGCCTCGACGTTCACCACGACCGACCTGTTCCGGCGCGCTGGCCCCGGGTCGCCGCTGCGCTGGACCGGGCAGCTGCCCGTCCGGGCCACCCGCGCCTTTGAGGATGCCGGGATCGACGTGCGCTCCCTGCTGGCCGAGGCCACGGAGCAGCGGCACGGGTACGAGCCGCCACCCCAGCCCCAACGTCCGGCGTCCGCGGCGGCAGGCGTCGTCGGCTCGGCCGCCCGCTGGTGACCACGCCCCTCTCCGTCGGGATCGTGGTCTGCGGCGCCTACGGGACCTGGCTGCTGTGGACCGCGGTGGCGCTGCGCTGGCGCGGCCTTCGACCGGGGCCGCGGGCGTCCGCTGGGCGACGGCCCCCGCTCTCGGTCCGCCTCGCCGAGGGGCTGGCCCGTGCCGGGGCTCCCGGGGTCCGTCCCGCCGAGGTGGCCGTCACCACGGCCATGGTCGTCGGCGTCGCCGCGGCAGCGTCGTTCGCCCTGTTCGGCGGCGTCCTCCCTCCAGTCGCCACGGCCGTCTTCGCCGCCTCGGTCCCCCTCGCCCTGTATCGCGCCCGCCACGAGCGCCGGCGCGCCGAGGCCCACGACGCCTGGCCGCGCATGATCGAGGAGGTCCGCCTGCTCACCGGGTCGGTTGGCCTCTCGATACCGCAGGCGCTGCTCGACGTCGGCCGCCGGGGACCGGAGCCCCTCCGGGCTGGTTTTGCCGCAGCCGAGCGGGAGTGGCGCATCACCACCGACTTCGCCCGGACCACGGCAATCCTGTCCGAGCAGCTTGCCGATCCCACCGCCGACCTGGTGTGCGAGACGCTGCTCGTGGCCCACGAGGTGGGCGGGGCCGACCTCGAGGCCCGCCTGGCCGCGCTGGCCGAGGACCGAGCCGATGACCTCCGCCACCGAAAGGACGCCAGGGCCGCCCAGGCCGGGGTGCGGTTCGCCCGTCGCTTCGTGCTGGCCGTACCGATCGGCATGGCGCTTTGCGGCCTCTCGATCGGCACCGGCCGGCGGGCCTACGGCACGACGGCCGGTCAGATCCTCGTCGTGGTCGGCATCGCCGCCGTGGCCGCATGCTGGGCCTGGGCAGGTCGCCTGCTCCGCCTCCCGGCCGAGGAACGGGTCTTCCGTCGGCTGACGCCGGTAGCGGAGGGCTCCCGATGAGGCTGCTGGTCGGATGCGGCCTGGTGCTGTGGGCGGGGGCGGCGCTGGTGCTGTCCAGCAGCCGCTGGTTCGCCCGGGCGCCGCTGGCCGAGCGGCTGCGCCCGTTCGCGCCGGACCCGCAGTCCGCCGCTGGTCGCCGCCCCGGCCTGCTCTCGGTCGAGTCGTTTCGCGACGTCCTCCGGCCTGCGGCGATTGCCTTGGGCGAGCTCGTCGGCCGGCTCACCGGCGGCGAGGACCTGGCCACCCGGCTGGCCCGCGTCCACTCGCCCCTCGATCCGGCAGCCTTCCGGGTGCGCCAGGTGGGCCGGGCCGGCATCGGCCTCCTCGGGGGGGTGGCGGCCACCGCCGCCCTGGGACCGCCGGCGCCGGTGGCGGCCCTCCTCGTGCTCGGCTCACCGGCGCTGGCCTTCTTGCTCGCCGAGCGGTCGCTGCAGCGGGCCGCCGCAACCCGGCAGCGCCGCCTAGCCACCGAGCTGCCCGTCGTCGCCGAACAGCTGGCCATGCTGCTCGCCTCCGGGTGGTCCACCGGAGGCGCGCTGCAGCGGCTGGCCGAGCGGGGCACGGGCGTCGCCGCCGAGGACCTCTCCGTCGTCGTCGGCCGCATCCGCCAGGGCCTCAGCGAGGCCGAGGCGCTCGGTGAGTGGCGAGACCTGGTCGACGTCGCCGCCGCCGACCGCCTCGTGGCCGTGCTCGCGCTCCAGCGGGCCACCACCGACCTCGGGCGCCTGCTGGCCGCCGAGGCCAAGGCCATCCGCCAGGATCACCACCGCCTCCTCATCGAGCAGCTCGACAAGCGGGCTCAACAGGTGTGGATCCCGGTCACCGTCGCCACGCTCGTCCCCGGCGCCATCTTCCTGTCCATCCCCTTCATCGAGGCCCTGCGCCTCTTCACCGGCTCCTGAGGAGGACCATGCTCCCGACCGCTCTGCTCGCCATCCCCGCCTGGGCCCGGGCTCACACCCGGATCGACCAGCGGGGCGAAGGCGTCGTCTCGGCCGCCATCGCCGTCCTCGTGATGGCCTTCCTCGGCGCAGCCATGTACGTGGGCTTCAAGCAGACGCTGGGCTCGGCCCAGAAGAAGACCGACGCACAGGTCGCGTGCATCGGGGGGACCGGGCCCGACTGCCCGACCCCGCCCTGATCGGTGCGGCGGTCGCGGCCAGCCCGCCACTCGGCGGGTGACGAGAGGGGCACGAGTGTGCTGGGCACCATCTTTGGCTTCGTCGCGTTCCTTGGCTTCCTGCTGTTCGCCGTCAACGTCGCCGTCGGCCTCTACGCCCGCTCGACGGCCACCGCCATCGGCTTCGACCAGGCCCGGCTCCTGGCCGCGCACGGCGGCGCCTGCTCCGGCGAGGTCGACGCCACCCGAGCGTCCATCGCTCGACGGCTCGACGGCTGGTGGCGGCGGGTCGAGGTCGACGCCTCGTGCGACGGGACCGTGGCCACCGTCCGAGTCGACGCCACCGCCTCCCGCAGCCTCCTGCCGAGCGCCCTGCTGCGCCCCACCCGACTGGCCGAGCTGCACCGCACCTTCACCGTCCGGATCGAGGCCCCCCGGTGACCATCCGGGTCCGGGTCCGCCCGGGGTCCCGCCGGGACGAGCGAGGCCAGATCGGCGGTGTCGAGGCCATCGCCTTCGGCGTTCTCGTGCTCGTCCTCGGGATGCTCGGCGCCGCCTCGGCCTGGTCGGTGGTCGACACCAAGGTGGCCGCCTCCTCGGCCGCCCGTGAGGCGGCCCGGTCCTGGGTCGAGTCCGACGGATCGCCTGGCGCCTGGGACGAGGCGGCCAGCCGGGGGCGCGAGGCCTTCGCCGGCCACGGGCGCAACCCGGCGACGCTGTCCCTGCCGCACCCGGCCGACGGCTTCGCCCGGTGCGGCCCGGTCACGGTGACGGCGTCGACCGCGGTCGACCTGCCGCGGCTCCCAGGCGTCCGCGCCGTAGCCCGGCGGGTCACGGTCCGGGCCAGCCACACCGAGGTGGTCGACCCCTACCGCAGCGGCCTCGGCCGCCATGGAGGAGCCTGTGCCTGAGCCGCCCGACGAAGCGGGCTCCACCCTCCTCCTGGTGCCGTCCGCCGTGCTGGTGCTGTTGCTGCTGACCGCTCTGGCCGTCGACGGCGCCGCCAGCTTCCTCGCCCAGCGAGAGCTGGCCGACGCCTGCGCCGGCGCCGCCAACGACGCCGCCACGGCCGCCCTCGACCCGGGCCGCCTCTACGGCGCCAGCGGCGCTCCCGTTCAGGACGTCGACCTCGACCGGGCCATCGCCATCGCCCAGAGCCGTGTGGCCCCCCTCACCGCCCGCTGGCATCACCCGGTCGAGGCCCGGGCCGAGACCGACGGCCCGCAGGTCGTGCTGCACCTCTCGGCCAGCGCGCCCCTCCCGATCGGGCCCGGCGGGGGTGGCCGGACCCGGGTCGCCGTCACCGCCACCTGCCGCTCCACCAGCATCCGCCGCTGAACGGTGTCCAACGAGCCTTCCGAGAGAGGTGCCGTGGCCCTAACCTTCGAAGTCCAGTGGACGACGCAGGGCTGGTCAGGGCCGCACGCAACGGGAGCGTGTCGGCCTTCATGGCGATCGTCGACCGCTATGCCGATCCCCTCCACGACCTGGCCCAGGCCATGCTCCGGGATCAGCAGGCCGCCCGCGAGGTCGTGAAGGAGTCGTTCAGAGAGGCGAGCCAGCGGCTGCACGGGCTGACGGAGGAGGACCGCCTGTCGGTGTGGCTCCTCGCCGTCACCCGTCGCCAGGCCACCCTCCGGGCCGGGCCGACGGCCGGTCCCGACCGGCGACCGACGCTTCCGGATGCTGACAACCGGGACCGCCGACAGGTGCGGCTCGTCACGCTGCTGTACGAGGCGGTGGCCGACCTGGCGCTGCTGGACCGCACCCTGCTCGCCCTCGAGGTGGGCCACGGGCTCGACCGTCCCGACCTGGCCGATGTGCTCGGCGTCCCCCTCAGCCAGGCCCAGGAGCTGGAGCGACGCGTCCACGACATCGGAGAGGACCTCACCCGCCATCTCGTCGCCCGCCTGAACGAGTCGGGCTGCCGCAGCCTCACGAGGCGGCTGAACGGCTGGGACCGCCGGCTCGCCTCCGAGAGCTTCCGGGAGCTCGCCGGCCACATCGACGACTGCAAGCTGTGCCGCTCGGCCGCCGAAGCCCTCCCACCGGCCCTCACCCTCTACGCCGCCGGCTCGAACGGGGCAACGGCGGCGCCGCCTTCCCCGAGGATCGTCTTGAAGCTCCTCCCCGAGCGATCACCCGAGCCCGAGGCGGACCCGGCCGCCGAGCCGCCGCCGCCCCAGGCGGCCGGAGCCGCTCCTGCTGCTCACCCCTCGCTCCTCGCCCCGGCCCCCCTCGCACCGGCCCCGGGCGTCGGCGCCCAGGAGGCAGCCTCAGCCATGGATGACACGGGTCCCGAGCAGGACGGCTCGGAGCCCTGGATGCCCAACGGCTTTCCGCCGCCCTCGATCCCGATGCCCGACCGAACGAGCACCACCACCTCGGTCCGGGGTGCTGTCCGCCGGCGTGGCCGGTGGGTGGCCGCGGCCGCCGCTGCTGTCGCAGCACTGCTCCTGGGCGCGGCCCTCCTGCTCCCCGATCGGGACGTCCAGAACACGGCGCTTCGATCGGACTCGACGGCCACCTCCGCGTCGGCCGATGCTTCGACCCTTCCTGAGGCGACGACTGCTCCCTCTGAGCCCGTGGTGCCGCTCCTGCCGACCGGGCCGGTGGCCAGCGCGCCTCCGGGCTCGGCCAGCTCGGCCCCCCCTGCCCCGGTGAGCACGGCACCGAACGTCGCCGCCGCCCCCGGGGCGCTGAGCGGGGCCGACTGGGTGCGGCTCCCCAGGGTCGACTCGACCGCAGGCACCCAGCGAGGAGGGCTGCCGCTGCGGAACACCGGCAGCTCGCCGCTGACCTACGGCACGCGCTCCAGCTTCGCCGGGCTCTCGGTCGACAAGCCGACCGGCACGATCGGTCCGGGGGCCGGGGTCGAGCTCACCGTCACCCTGGACGGGGCGAAGGCCGGAGAAGGCGCCTTCTCCGCCACGCTCACCTTCGAAGGCTCGGGGGGCACCAAGCAGGTCACCGTCACCGCCACCGTCGGCCGGCCGCCGGTGATCAAGGACGACGCCGGCGAGCCCTGCACGTCCTCGTCCAACGCCTGCAGCCGACTGGTCCAGCTGGTGCCGGCCAGCAGCCCGGACCCGCAGCGCACCCTCTGCAACACCCCGTGGCGCTACTCGATCACGGTCGAGGACGAGAGCCGGCTCAAGGCCGTGCGAGCCGCGGCGCTCCAAGGCGTCGGAGAGACCGAGCTCAAGAGGGACGGAGCCACGACCGGGACGGCGGGGCGATGGCAATCCGACGTCTTCCCACCGCTGCCGGCGGGCACGGCCCGCAACCTCGCCGTCCGAGCCGTCGACGAGCACGACTTCTTCACGGCGAGGACCGAGCGCACGACCGTGTGCTGAGGGCGCCGGCCTTCGGGGAGTCGTAGCAACAGTAGTTGCTTTTCGGTGCTTTTCGATGTACGCTGGAGGCATGGAGGTCCTGGTCGTCCCCGCCGACCCATCCGAGCCCGACGGAGCTGAGGTGGTGCGTAAGACGGCCAGCCTGCCGGGCGAGCGCGAGCGCCTCCTCCGCGAGGCTCGGGTGCTGCAGGCCGCCGCCGAGCAGGGCGTGCCCGGGCTGGCTCGGCTGGTCGCCCCTCCATCGTCGGAGGTCGGCGGGGCGTCGCTGGTCACTGCGGCGGTGGCCGGGCCGTCCCTGGCCGTCGCCGCTCCGCTGCTGGTCCTCGAGGTCGCCGGGGTGGCCGCCGAGGTGGCCCGGCTCCCGGCCGGCCTCCACGAGGCGGGGCTGGTGCACGGTGGGGTGGAGCCCAGCCACGTCGTGCTCGACGGCGCCGGCGGGGCCATCCTCGTCAG
>JBKJUI010000102.1:0-5151 GCA_046590775.1 Acidimicrobiales bacterium | reverse complement strand
TACGGAGCCGGCGGGCTCTGTTCTGCCTACGGAGCCGGCGGGCTCTGTTCTGCCTACGGAGCCGGCGGGCTCTGCCGCAGGCGTCCGGCGGTCAAGAGCGCTCGTGCCGCGAGGACGGCGGCCAGGAGGGTGAGGACGATGGCCGGGACGAGCCCGCGGCCGATGGCGGCCAGCCACGCCACCGCTCCCTCGCCCTCGTGGTCGACGTCGACCGTCACCGGGATGGCCGACGAGCAAGCGAGGCGGTGGCGGCCGCCCTGCTCGACCCGCACGGCGGTGAAGCCGGCACTGGTCGAGGCGGCCGGGACGACCCGGCCGGTGCGGAGGTCGGTGACCGTGCAGTCGGGCCGGGACTCCATGAGGGGTGCCTCGCCACCGGCGTCGCCGGGCATGCGCAGGACGAAGAGCTCGTGGGTGCCGCGGTCGAGGCGGCCGTCCGCCTCCCCGGGGGCGCGGACGGTGAGGCCCGGATGCCGGAGGGCGAGGATCCCGGCCACGGCGATGGCCGTGCCGAGGCCGAGCCCGAGGGCGAGGGTGCAGCTGGCGAGGAGCAGGCGGGCGGCGACCCGCTGCTTCACCAGCCGCGGTCCGCCCACTCCTGCAGCGAGGGGCGCTCGGCCCCGATCGTCGTGTCGGTGCCGTGGCCCGGCAGCACCACGGTCTCGGCCGGCAGGGGGAACAGGCGCTCGTCGATCGACCGCAGGATCGCCGGGAAGTCGCCGCCGGGGAACTTCGTGGCCCCCGGGCCCCCGGGGAAGAGGGTGTCGCCGCTGAACAGCAGCGGGGTCCCCTCGAGGCGGAAGCAGATCGAGCCCGGCGTGTGGCCCGGCGTGGCGATCGTCCGGAGCCTGAGGTCCCCGACCTGGATCACTGCGTCGTCCTCGAGCAGCGAGTCGTAGGAGGGGAGCATGGCGGCGTCGGCGGCGGTGACGGCCACGTCGTAGCCGGCGTCCCGCAGGGCCGGCACGGCCTGGATGTGGTCCCAGTGGCCGTGGGTCTCCAGCACCCGCCTGACGCCGAGGTCCCGGCACAGCTCGAGCAGCCGGTCGTGCTCGTTGGCGGCGTCGAGGAGGACGGCCTCACCCGTCCGTCGGCACCGGATGATGAACACGTTGTTGTCGACCGGGCCGACGACGAGCGAGTGCACCTCGGCGTCGGTGTCGGACCAGTGCAGTCGGACCGGCGTCGCCATGACCGCAAGCCTGCCACTCCGTGGCAACCTGGCGTAAGCCGCCGAACCGCGAGGGGAGCCCGCCGGAGATGAACTTCGCCTTCAGCGAGGACCAGGAGGAGCTGCGGGCCGGGATCCGCCGCTTCCTCGAGCAGAAGTCGCCGGAGTCCGAGGTCCGCCGCCTGATGGAGACCACCGAGGGCTACGACCCGGCGGTGTGGTCCCAGATGAGCGACCAGCTGGGCCTCCAGGGCATCGCCATCCCCGAGGAGCACGGCGGCCAGGGGTTCGGCTTCGTCGAGCTCGGCATCGTGCTCGAGGAGATGGGCCGGGCTCTGCTCTGCGCCCCCTACCTCTCCTCGATCGTGCTGGCCGCCAACCTCCTCCTCGTGTCCGGGGACGAGGCGGCGCAGTCGGCCCACCTCCCCGGGATCGCCAGCGGCGAGACGATCGCCACCGTGGCGCTGACCGAGGACGTCGGTCGGTGGGACGAGGAGGGGATCACCCTCGAGGCGACGGCGGCCGACGGCGGGCACACGCTAACGGGCCACAAGATGTACGTCCTCGACGGCCACGTGGCCGACCTCATCCTGGTTCCCGCCCGGCTCGACGGGGCCGTGTCGATCTTCGCCGTCGTCGGGGACGCCGCCGGGCTCACGCGCACGCCGCTCAGCACCATGGACCAGACCCGCAAGCAGGCTCGCCTCGAGCTCGACGGCGTGGCCGGAACGCTGGTGGGCGACGAGGGTCAGGGCTGGCCGATCCTGTCGAAGACGCTCGACCTCGGCGCCGTCGGCCTGGCCAACGAGCAGGTCGGCGGGGCCCAGCGGATCCTCGAGATGAGCGTCCAGTACGCCAAGGACCGGATCCAGTTCGGTCGCCCCATCGGGTCGTTCCAGGCCATCAAGCACAAGTGCGCCAACATGCTGGTCGACGTCGAGTCGGCGAAGTCGGCCGCCTACCACGCCAGCTGGTGCGCCGCCTCCGACGACGCCGAGCTGCCCGAGGCGGCGGCGCTGGCCAAGCACGTCTGCTCCGACGCCTACTTCTCGGCCGCCGCCGAGAACATCCAGATCCACGGCGGCATCGGCTTCACCTGGGAGCACCCCGCCCACCTGTACTTCAAGCGGGCCAAGACCACCCAGCTCTTCCTCGGCGACCCGGCCTACCACCGCGAGCTGCTGGCCCAGCGCATCGGCCTCTGACCGCCGATGGCCATCATCGTCTCGGTCCTCGTCATCGCCCTGGTCATGGCCGTGGCCGCAGGGGCCATCGGCCGGGAGGCCCGCCGGCTCGACGCCCTGCCGCCCCGGGCCGTGTTCGACCTCGAGGAGGCCGTCCTCTGGGTGGCCGAGCACCTGCCCGAGGAGGTCACCGCCACGCTGTCCTACGACGACGTGCGCCGCCTCCTGGAGCTGAGCCTCGACCACCTCCGCGGCCTCGGGCTGGCCGGCCGCACCACCGGTGAGCCGGTCGAGGGAGAGGTCGTCGTCGACGAGGCCGAGGCCGTCGCCGCCGTGGTCGACCGGGCCCTGCAGGCCGGGATGGACGTCAGCCCCTCCGACGTGCGGGCGGTCGTGGCCGCCCAGCTGGCCTACCTGCAGGCCATCTCGGCCGTCGGCCCCCCCGCCGAGGAGTAGGCGGCCCGGAAAAGCGGCCAACCGATCCCGTCCCGGTGTGGTTCACTTTCCGGCACCAGAGGAAGGAGGTGGTCCAGCTGAAGATCGGTAGTCATCCTGGGACCCTGGAGGTGGGCGGCCGCTAGCGGCTGCTGGTCCGCTGGTGGAGCTCCACCGGCCCACCGTTCCGGTCGACGGGCGAGACCTCGTCCCGATCGCTTACATGCCGTCGCCGGATTTCCCAGCGAAGCTGACACCGCAGGCCCTCCCGCTCCGGGAGGGCCTGCGGCGCGCTTGAATGCGGGCATGGCCACCCGCCCCCTCCGGTTCGCCAACCAGCGCTACCTCGGCGACAAGCGGTCGCAGGTGGTGTACGACCTGGACGAGCCCCTCCTCGACCAGTCCGTGGTCGACGACCTGATGGAGAGCGAGCAGTTCGTCTGCTTCGGCCCCGACACCCTGGCCGAGGCCAGGAACCGCGGCTACCGCCTGCACGACCCACGGCGCCAGCGCCAGCGCCGCTCCCGTCCCGCTGCTCCCGTGGCGACGGCGTAAGGGCCGGTGGAGCTGGTCAGCGACGGGCTCCGACTGGAAGCCCACCTCGCCCGCCCGCAGGTCTCCGCGGCCGGCGGGGCCCGCAGCCGAGCCGGGTTGCTGATCGCCCATCCGTTCCCGGAGCCGGCGCAGGGCGCCGTCCGGGGCTGGTCCACCTACCCCGAGCTGGCCGACCGGATCGCCGCCGACGTGGGCTGGGTGTGCATGACCGCCGCCCTGCGGGGCATCGGCCAGAGCGAGGGCGACTTCTCCCTGGGCGGCTGGCTCCGCGACCTTCGGGCGGCGGTGGGCGTCCTGCTCGCCGAGCCCGACGTCGCCGGCGTCTGGCTCTGCGGCTTCGGCCTGGGCGGCGCGCTGGCGCTGTGCCTGGCCGCCACCGACCCGCAGGTCCTCGGCGTGGCCAGCTTCGCCGCCCCGGCCGACGTCGAGGACTGGGCCGCCGAGCCCCGCCGCTTCCTCGATCTGGCCCGGGCCACCGGCGTGGTGCGGGACCTCGCCTTCCCCCCCGACTTCGACCGGTGGGCCGCCGAGCTGCGCGACCTCCGCCCGTTGCGGCTCATCTCCCGGATCCCCCCGAGGCCCCTGCTCATCGTGCACGGCAGCGACGACGGCAAGGTGCCGCTGGTCGACGCCCGGGCGCTCCTCGACGCCGCCGACGGGCAGGGTGACCTGCGGGTCGTCAGCGCGGCCGGGCACCAGCTCCGTCACGACCCGAGAGCCATCGCCGTCCTGTTGGGGTGGCTCGACCGCGAGGTCACTCCAACTGGGTGATTTCCTGGACCTCCTCTCTGGACCGGCAGGAACCAGGCAGTAGGGTGCACCTCCAGCACGAATGAACCTACGACCTGCGGAGATCCCAGGTTCGTGCCGACACTTCATGATGCTTCGACGCTCGGCCCTGGTCACGGTCGCTCTGGTCGTCGCGCTGCTGATCGGCCCGGTGGTCACCAAGAGCTCGGTCGCCGCCGCCGCCCCCGTCACGCTCCCCTTCGGGCCGACCATCGACCCCTACGCCGGCTACGTCGCCCAGACCACCTGCGACCCGACCGCCAAGCCCGGCGCGGTGGCCCTGCGGGACCTCCTCCTGGCCACCTATCCGACGAGCTCGTCCTTCGGCATCGGCCGGGACTGCGCCGTCGGGGGCACGTCCGAGCACAAGGAGGGCCGGGCCTTCGACTGGGGGTTGGACGCCAACGACCCGGCTGACGCCGCCGTCGCCCAGGACCTGCTCACCTGGCTCCTGGCCACCGACGCCTACGGCAACAAACACGCCATGGCCCGGCGGCTCGGGATCATGTACGTGATCTGGAACCGCCAGACCTGGAAGGCCTTCGCCCCCGACAAGGGGTGGCAGCCCTACTCCGGGTCGAGCCCCCACATCGACCACGTGCACTTCTCCCTGAGCTGGAGCGGCGCCAACGCCCAGACCTCCTGGTACGGGCCCCAGGCGGCCCCCGCCCCGGGCCAGGGCTACTGGCTGCCCACCGACGCGGGCCTGGCGTTCCCGTTCAGCGCCCCCAGCTTCGGGAGCCTCACCGCCCGGCCCCGCCTCCCCGTGGTGGGCATGGCCCCGACGCCCAGCGGGAAGGGCTACTGGCAGGTGGCGTCCGACGGGGGCATCTTCGCCTTCGGCGACGCGCCGTTCCAGGGCTCGACCGGCGGCACGCCGCTGAACCGGCCGATCGTCGGGATGGCGTCCACGCCGAGTGGCAGGGGCTACTGGCTGGTGGCGTCCGACGGGGGCATCTTCGCCTTCGGCGACGCTACCTTCTGGGGATCGACCGGCGGCACCCCGCTGAACCGGCC
>JBKJUI010000084.1:0-6009 GCA_046590775.1 Acidimicrobiales bacterium | reverse complement strand
CGGGGGGACGGCGAGCCCGAGGTGCACGACGCCGAGTCGCTGCCCCGCATGCGAGCCGCCTGCCAGGCGGCGGCCGAGATCCTGGTCGCCGCCGGCGAGCTGGTCCGCCCCGGGGTGCGCACCGAGAGGACTCGGGTAGCCACCGCGGTCGATGCAGGCCTGATGGACGAAGGCGTCGATCTCGTCGGTGCGCACGCCGGGCCTGACCAGCTCGCCGGCGGCGACCAGGATCTCGGCCGCCGTCTGGCAGGCGGCTCGCATCCGGGGCAGCGACTCGGCGTCGTGCACCTCGGGCTCGCCGTCCCCCCGGCCGGGCCGGCCCTTGGCGTCGGGCTGGGCGTAGGGGGGCCGGGGGATGTGGTCCGGCACCACCCGGGTGGGGCTCAGCTGGCCGGGCACGACCTGGCCGGACGCCGCCATCTGGTCGAGCTTGTTGTGGCACCGCTTGTACTTGCGCCCGGAGCCGCACCAGCACGGGTCGTTCGACTGCAGCCTCGGTCCCATCGCCGGCAACGCTACCCGCAGGCAGTAGCCTCCACACCGCTGACGACCCCGTGCGGGAGAGCAGCGGTGCTGCGCCGAAGGGGCAACCCCTCCCGGGAATCTCTCAGGCCACAGGACCGCACGGGTGAGGCGAAGCTGGAGGCACCGAGCCGACAGCGCGGGAGGGCACTCGACGAGGATGCCCATGCCTGATCGCCAGACGTTCGCCGACCGCCACATCGGCCCAGCTCCCGACGAGGTGGAGAAGGCCCTCTCCGCCGTCGGCTACCGATCGCTTGACGCGCTGAGCGCCGACGCCGTCCCGGCCGGCATCCGCCAGCTCGACCGGCTCGACCTGCCGGCCGCCGCCTCGGAGCCCGAGGTCACCGCCGAGCTGCGGGCCCTGGCCGCCGGGAACCGTCGCCTGGTGCAGATGATCGGCCTCGGCTGGCACGACACGGTGACCCCGCCGGTGATCCGCCGCAACGTCCTCGAGGACCCGGGCTGGTACACCGCCTACACCCCCTACCAGCCCGAGATCAGCCAGGGCCGGCTCGAGGCGCTGCTGGCCTTCCAGACCATGGTCGAGGACCTCACGGGCCTGCCGGTGGCCAACGCCTCGCTCCTCGACGAGGCGACCGCCTGTGCCGAGGCCGTCTCGCTCCTGCACCGCCAGTCGTCGACGAAGGCGGCAGGAGACGTCGTCCTGGTCGACGCCGACTGCCACCCCCAGTCGATCGCCGTCGTCCGCACCCGCTGCGAGCCGCTCGGCCTCGAGGTCGTCGTGGCCGACCTCGACGACGGCCTGCCCGAGGGGCTGCGGCCGTTCGGGGTGCTGGCCGCCTTCCCGGGCTCCTCGGGCCGGGTCCGGGACCTCCGCCCGCTGGTCGACCAGGCCCACGACGCTGGCGCCCTCGTCGCCGTCACCGCCGACCTCCTGGCGCTCTGCCTCCTCGAGGCGCCAGGGCAGTGGGGCGCCGACGTCTGCGTCGGCAGCGCCCAGCGCTTCGGCGTGCCGCTCGGCTTCGGCGGCCCGCACGCCGGCTTCCTGGCCGTCCGCAAGGGCCTCGAGCGCTCGCTTCCCGGCCGGCTGGTCGGGGTCTCGGTCGACGCCGAGGGCCGCCCAGCCCTGCGCCTGGCCCTCCAGACCCGCGAGCAGCACATCCGCCGGGAGAAGGCCACGTCCAACATCTGCACCGCCCAGGTGCTGCTGGCCAACATCTCGGCCTTCTACGCCATGTGGCACGGGCCCGACGGCCTCACCGCCATCGCCCAGCGGGTAGCCGACCTGGCCGCCACGCTGGCTGCCGGCCTGGCCGACCTCGGGGTCGAGGTCGTGCACGACGCCTTCTTCGACACCGTGCAGGCCCGCGTCCCAGATGGCGCCGCCGCCGTGGTGGGGGCCGCAGCCGACCTCGGCGTCAACCTCCGGCTGGTCGACCAGGACACCGTCGGGATCAGCTGCGACGAGGTCACGACCGACGGGCACGTCCACACGGTCCTCCGGGCGTTCGGTCGGTCCGCAGCCGAGCCGCAGCCCGCCATGGAGGCGCGCCTCCCGGTCGAGGTCCTCCGGGCCACGCCCTTCCTCACCCACCCGAGTTTCTCCCGGTTCCGCTCCGAGACGGCCATGCTGCGCGAGCTGCGCCGCCTGTCCGACCGCGACCTGGCCCTCGACCGCACCATGATCCCGCTGGGCTCCTGCACGATGAAGCTGAACGGCACCACCGAGATGGAGCCGATCACCTGGGATGGCTTCGCCGGCATCCACCCCTTCGCCCCGCTCGACCAGGCGGCCGGCTACCTCTCGCTGATCGACGACCTGCAGCGATGGCTGTGCGAGCTGACCGGCTACGACGCGGTGTCGCTGCAGCCGAACGCCGGGAGCCAGGGCGAGCTGGCCGGCCTGCTGGCCATTCGCGCCTTCCACCTGAGTCGGGCCGACCACCAGCGCGACGTGTGCCTGATCCCGTCGTCGGCCCACGGGACGAACGCAGCCAGCGCAGCCATGGCCGGGATGCGGGTCGTGGTCGTGGCCTGCGACGGCGGCGGCAACGTGAACCTCGACGACCTGCGGGACCGGATCGCCGCCGCCGGCGACCGGCTGTCCGCTCTGATGATCACCTACCCGTCGACCCACGGCGTGTTCGAGGAGGCCATCGGCGAGGTGTGCGGGCTCGTCCACGACGGCGGCGGCCAGGTGTACCTCGACGGCGCCAACCTCAACGCCCTGGTGGGCCTGGCCCGCCCCGGCCACTTCGGCGCCGACGTCAGCCACCTCAACCTGCACAAGACCTTCTGCATCCCTCACGGCGGCGGAGGCCCGGGGATCGGGCCGGTGGCTGCCCTCGCCCACCTGGCCCCGTTCCTCCCCGGCCACCCGGTCGTGGCCGAGGCCGGCCCGCAGACCGGCCCGGTCATCTCGGGCGCGCCCTGGGGCTCGGCCGGGATCCTGCCGATCCCGTGGGCCTAGCTGCGACTCATGGGCCCCGACGGTCTGCGGCGGGCCACCGAGGTGGCCATCCTGAACGCCAACTACGTGGCCACCAGGCTGGCCCCGCACTTCCCGGTGCTCTACACCGGGCCCGGAGGGCTGGTGGCCCATGAGTGCATCCTGGACCTGCGCCCCCTGACCAAGGCCACCGGCGTCACGTCCGAGGACGTGGCCAAGCGCCTGATGGACATGGGCATCCACGCCCCCACCCAGTCCTTCCCGGTGGCCGGCACGCTGATGGTCGAGCCGACCGAGAGCGAGTCGCTGGCCGAGCTCGACCGCTTCTGCGACGCCATGGTGGCCATCCGGGCCGAGATCGACCGGGTGGCCGACGGCACCTGGCCGAAGGACGACAACCCGTTGCGCAACGCCCCCCACACCGCCGCCGTGGTGACGGCCACGGCCTGGGACCACCCCTACAGGCGCGAGGAGGCGGCGTACCCGCTCGGCGTCGACCCGGACAAGTACTGGCCGCCGGTGCGACGGATCGACGGCGCCGCGGGCGACCGGAACCTCATCTGCAGCTGCCCGCCCATGGAGGGCTGAGGACGGGTTAGACGAGGAGGGCCAGCAGCCCCCACACCAGGGCGATGGGGAGCAGGATCGGGCTGACCAGGCCGGCTGTGGCCATGGCTGCGGTGCGGGGCCACAGGGCCAGGGCCTTGAGGTCGTCGGCGCCCTCGACGTCGGGGCCCACGGCCCGCCACAGCGAACGGCCGGCGCCGACGGCCGACTTGACCACCGCCCCGCCGCGCCGCCCCTTCGCCGCCCCGCCCAGGGCCGCCATGTGGTCGAGCCACTCACGGCCGGCCTGGCCTGATGCCTTGACCGCGGCCAGCACCCGTCGGGGGTCGCCCAGCAGGCCGGCGCCCCGCACCGCCCGCCGCCCGACCCGCCAGCCGGCCAGGGGGGCCAGCCCGAACAGGCCGAAGAGCAGCCCCGACCACCCGAACGACATCACGCCGAGCAGGAGGAGGAGCACGGCGCCGACGGCGCCGACCACGGACAGGGTGGCCACGGTGTGGCCCAGGCCGCCGAGCGCTTTGGACGCCACGGAGAGGACCGGCTGCGCCCGGGTCAGGCCCTGGTCGAACCCGCCGCCCACCCGGGCCGCAGCCGCCTGCGCCCTGGCCATCGCCGCCCGCCGATCCTTCGCCATCGGATCAGTCCTTCCCCACGAACGGCAGAGCCGCCACCTGCCCCGGCAGCTCCGACCCGCGGGCGGCCACCACGACGGCCCGACCAGGTGCCACCTCGGGAGGCAGGAAGCCGAGGGCGATCCCGTGCCCGAGGACGGGGCTGAAGTTGCCGCTGGTCACCTCGCCCGCCGGCCTCCCGTCGACCAGCACCTGCTGGCCGGCCCGAGGCGGTCGCCGCCCCTCGGTGGCGATGCCCCGCAGCCGGCGCCTCGGCCCGGCGGCCCGCTCGGCCTCGAGGGCGGCCTTGCCGGAGAAGGCCGGCTTGGCCCAGCCGACCACCCAGTCGAGGCCGGCCTGCACCGATGTGATGCCGGGCCCGAGCTCGTGGCCGTGGAGCGGCAGGCCCGCCTCGAGCCGGAGCGTGTCGCGGGCGCCGAGGCCGGCGGGCTCCACCCCGGCGGCGAGGAGCGCCTCCCAGAGGGCCGGCGCGGACGCAGCGGGCACCGCCACCTCGATGCCGTCCTCGCCGGTGTAGCCCGTGCCGGCCACGGTGAGGGGCACGGCGCCCCACATCGCCCGAGCGACCCGGAACCGGCCGACGGCCGCTGCCTCGTCGCACACCGTGGCCAGGCGGCGCCGGGCTTCGGGGCCCTGCACGGCCAGGACCGCCCGATCGGCGGTGGTGTCGGTGCCGCCGACGGCGGCCACCACCCGATCGGTGTTCGAGGCGTTCGGCATCACGTCGAAGACCTCGTCGGCCAGCCACCACACGATGATGTCGTCGAGGACGGAGCCGTCGTCGTCGCACAGATGGGTGTACTGAGCCCGGCCCGGGGCGATCTTGGCCAGGTCGTTCGTCAGCGCCGCCTGAAGCCGGTCGAGGGCCCCGGCGCCCTCGACCCGGACCGTACCGAGGTGGCTGACGTCGAACACCACGGCGGCGCGCCGGCAGGCCAGGTGCTCGGCGATCGTGCCCGCCGGGTAGCTGAGGGGCATCTCCCAGCCTCCGAAGGGGGTCATCTTCGCCCCGAGGGCGACGTGGGCCTCGGAGAGGGGGGAGGTCCGCACCAAGCGCTCGGCCCGTCAGCCGCTGACGGCGAGGTCGGCGGAGGCGTCGCCCTCGGCCACGGGGATGAGGGAGTCGATGGCGGCGTCGACCTCCTTCTTCACGCCGGCCACCTCGAGGACGAGGGCCAGGACGCCCTGTCCGCCCCGGAGCAGGTCGACCAGCTCCTCGTCACCTCGGGCCAGCGCCACCGAGTCGCCGGCGATCACCAGCTGGGCGCTGGCCACGCTCTCGCCCTCGAGCCGCAGCCGGTCGATGACCTTGCGGGCGGCCTGCAGCGACTGGCCCCCGTCCAGCAGCTTCTTGATGACCTTCAGCTGCACCACGTCGTCGTAGCTGTAGCGGCGCCGAGAGCCGGACCCCTTGGCGTCGCACAGGCTCGGCCGAAGCAGTCCGGTGCGGGCCCAGTGGTCGAGCTGGCGGTAGGTGATGCCGACGATCGCCAGCACCTGCTTGCCGCCGAACCCCTCGGGAGGGCCGGCGCCGTTGGTCTCGGTCATGGGGAAGCGGCCCTCGCTGGACGGACGACAGGCGCGTAGTTACGCCGGTGGGGTTCGAAGGCTACGCCCGCCGGCCGGCCTGGTCAACGGGGCACCGGCGCCGCCGTCAGCCGAAGTCCTCCGGCCGGATGTGCTCGAGCCACTGCTTCAGCTCGTCGACCAGCACCTCGGCCTGCGGCTCGCCATCCTGGGCGCTGCGCACCGAGTCCTCCTCGGGGTCGTAGCGGACGCCCTCGCTGGCCAGGAGGTCGTCGTCGCAGACGATCGGGCAGCCTGACCGCAGCGCCAGGTTGATGGCGTCGGAGGGCCGGGCGGACAGGATCTTCC
>JBKJUI010000410.1:0-4250 GCA_046590775.1 Acidimicrobiales bacterium | reverse complement strand
ACGCCCGCCCGCCGATTGCGGTGGAGGGCGCCATCTACCGGATCGTGCAGGAGGCGGTGACCAACGTGGTGCGCCACGCCCAGGCCACCACCATCGACGTCCACCTGGTGGTGGACGGGCGCATCGCCGCGGCGACGATCTCCGACGACGGCATCGGCTTCGACCCCGGCGCCCGCACCATCTCGACCCGCCACCTGGGGCTCACCTCGATGCGGGAGCGGGCCCAGGCGGCCGGTGGCACCTGCACCGTCGTGTCGTCGCCCGGCGCCGGCACCACGGTGCGGGTCGAGGTCCCGGTTGCCTGAGACGCCGGAGACCCCTCAGGCGGACGGGATCCGGGTGCTGATCGTCGACGACCACCCGGTCGTGCGCCAAGGCCTCCGCACCTTCCTCTCGTCCCGCCCGGGCCTGGACGTGGTCGGCGAGGCCAGCGACGGCGACGAGGCGGCGGCCGAGGCCGCCCGGGTGCGTCCGGACGTCGTCCTGCTCGACCTCGTGATGCCGCGAGGCGGAGGCATCGACGTCATCCGGCGGCTGCGGGCCGCAGGCGACCGGCCCCGGGTCATCGTGCTCACCAGCTTCGCCGGCGACGACCAGGTGGTCGAGGCGGTGCGCGCCGGCGCCGCCGGCTACCTGCTGAAGGACGTGCCGCCGGCCGACCTCGAGGCGGCGATCCGACGGGTCCACGAGGGCGGCGTCCTGCTCGACCCCTCGGTGGTGGGCTCGCTGATGGCCGAGGTGGCCAGGGCCGACCCGGTGCCCGGCGTCGACGAGCTGACCGCCCGGGAACGCCAGGTGCTGTCGCTGCTGGCCCAGGGCCGCTCGAACCGCGAGCTGGCCGCCGAGCTGTACGTCTCGGAGAAGACGGTCAAGACCCACGTCAGCAGCATCCTGGCCAAGCTCCGCCTCACCGACCGGACCCAGGCCGCCCTCTTCGCCGTCCGCCATGGCCTGGCCGACTGACCTCTCCCGTCCGGTCTGCCCACCTCTGGTCCCCGGGCGACCCCGAACCGGGCAGACCCGATGGGGTTGGGGCCACCGGGCCGGGCAGGGCAGGCTGGGCCAGTGGTCCGGGTCGCCCTCGTCGCTGCGGCCGGTGCCCTCGGGGCGGTGAGCCGCCACTGGATCGGCACCGCCATCGGGGTCCGGTCGTTCCCCTGGGCCACGCTCGGGGTCAACGTGGTCGGCTCCTTCCTCCTCGGTGTCGTCCTCGGTGGCCCCGGCCAGGGACGCTGGTCGCCCACCGTCACCACCGCCGTGGCCGTCGGCTTCCTGGGCGCCTTCACGACCTTCTCCACCTTCGCCTTCGAGGCCACGTCACTCGTGCGGGAGGATCGCGCCGGCGCCGCCTTCGCCTACGTGGCGGCATCGCTGGCGCTGGGGCTGGCCTTCTCGGCGCTCGGCTTCGTCCTCGCCCGCTCCTAGGGCGCGCCAGGGCGTAGGACCTTCGACGGAGGGAAGTCCCGCCTCCTGCCTGATGTGGCCCGAGGGGTCGCCTCCGTACCGTCGTGTGCATGGCAGACAGCACAGCAATCATCACCGGCGGATCACGAGGACTGGGGCTGGCGCTCGCCCGCAGCCTGGTCGTGGACGGGTGGCACGTGGTCATCGACGCCCGCAGCGAAGCCGAGCTGGAAGGGGCCCGACGGGAGCTGGCAACCCTCGGCTCGGTCCGAGCGGTCGCCGGTGACATCACCGATGCGGACCACCGCCGGGCGCTGGTCGCCGCCGCGGTCGGAGCGGGCGGCGGCATCGACCTGCTGGTGCACAACGCCAGCCACCTCGGTCCGAGCCCGCAGCCCGCGCTGGCCGACTACCCCCTCGCCGACTTTGCCCGCGTGTACGAGGTGAACGTCGTGGCCCCGCTGGCGCTCACCCAGCTGGCCCTCCCCGTCGTGCGACCCGGCGCCCGGATAATCGCCGTGAGCTCCGACGCCGGCGTCGAGGCCTACGAAGGGTGGGGAGGCTATGGATCGTCGAAGGCCGCCCTCGAGCACCTCTTCGCCGTCCTGGCCGCCGAGCGGCCGGACCTGCGCGTCCTCCGGGTGGACCCGGGTGACATGAACACCCGCATGCACCAGGAGGCCTTCCCGGGCGAGGACATCTCCGATCGGCCGCCGCCCGAGGACAGCGTCCCCGGCCTGCGGGCCCTGATCGACGGCGACCTCCCGAGCGGCCGCTATCAGGCCAGAGCCGTGACGGCCACGACATGACCACCGCGGCTGCCCCGGAGGCTCCCCCGGCATCGGGCTCCCTGTCCTTCGAGCTGCCTTTGCAGCGGATCGCCACCCGGCCTTTCGAGGCCGGCGGCCGGCGAAGGGACGAGGCGCCGATGCTCGTCTCGTGGCGCTGGTCGAACGACGTCGTGGACGCCCACGTGGCCGACCTGCCGCGCTTCCTCGAGGCCGGCGACGTGCTGGTCATCAACCAGTCGGCCACCCTGGCGGCGGCGGTGGCCGTGGGCGACGGCCGCATCCTTCACCTGTCGACCCAGCTCGGGCCGGAGCGGTGGGTGGTCGAGCTGCGTCGAGCGTGCGGCCACGGCAGCCTGCCCCTGCTGGATGCCGCTCCCGGCCCGATCTCGCTGCCCGCCGGCGGCGAGGTGGACCTGCTGCGCCCGTACCCGCCCGGCCACGACGGGCCGGCGCGCCTGTGGCTGGCCGGGCTGCGCCTCCCGGCGGCGTTGACGGCCTACCTGGCCCGACATGGCCAGCCGATCCGCTACGGCTGCGGTGCCGAGCGCTGGCCGCTGGCCAGCTACCAGACCGTGTTCGGGCTCACCCCGGGCAGCGCCGAGATGCCATCCGCCGGCCGCGGCTTCACCGCCGAGCTGGTGGGCGAGCTGGTGGGTACCGGCGTGGGCTTCGCCCCGATCACCCTGCACACGGGCGTGTCCTCGCTCGAGGCGCACGAGCCTCCCTACCCGGAGCGCTACACCGTTCCGGCGGCCTCCGCCGAGCTCGTGAACGAGGCCCGGGCCGCCGGCCACCGCATCATCGCCGTCGGCACCACGGCCACCCGCGCCCTCGAGAGCGCGGCCGACGAGGGCGGCCTGGTGCACCCGAGCCAGGGCTGGACCGACCTGATCATCGGTCCCGAGCGCGGCGTCCGGGTGATCGACGGCATCCTCAGCGGCTGGCACGAGCCGAAGGCGTCGCACCTGCTGCTGCTCGAGGCCGTGGCCGGACGCCCGCTGCTGGAGCGCAGCTACGCACGCGCCCTGGCGGGCGAGTACCGCTGGCACGAGCTCGGCGACTTCCACCTCGTCCTGCCCTAGGAGTGTCCTGTAGTAGAGCCCGCGACACGACTCGGCGCCCGCATCGTCCAGGTCGCAGCGGACATGTGTCGTAGGAGCGAGTACTTCAGGATGCTCCTGAGCGCCCGAGCCAGCCAGATCGAGCTCGCAGCGGCGCCGCACCGAGCCTTCCGCTCGTCGTCGGAGCGGCGAAGTACGTTGAGCCGCCGACACCCTCGCGCCCATCCAGGCGGAACGGAGACGAGATGATCGACCTGTCCGAAGTGGGCGAGGCGGAGGCGCGCTACAGGGAGCGCCAACCGGCCCGGGACGACCTGGAGCGCAAGGTGGCCGAAGGGAGGGTGCTCGAGGTCGACGAGCCCGGGCGGATCCGCTTGCGGCTGGACCGGCTTGCCGCGGCCGCCACTGCAGGACCGGCGGCGGCCGGGATCGACGACGACGTCGTCGTCCTCGAGCGGATGATCGGGGTCCGGGACCTCCTCGGGACCGCTTTCCTGAACCGGGGGGCGCTCGCCTCCCGCACCGTGGCCCGCATGCGCATCTGCAGCCGACCCGGGCTGGTCGAGGGCTTCGGCACCGGCTTCCTGATCGGGCCCGGGCTGCTCATCACGAACCACCGCCTGCTCCCCGACGCGGCTGCGGCGCAGCACAGCGAGGCCGAGTTCGACTTCGAGGTGCGGTCCGGTGGCGACCCGGGGTCATCCGCCGTGTTCGGCTTGGAGCCCGACGCCTTCTTCGTGACCGACGTCGCTCTCGACTTCACGGTGGTGGCGGTGGCGAGCCAGGGCGGGGGGCGGTCCCTGGAGGAGTTCGGCTTCAGCCCCCTCATCGAGGCCGAGGGCAAGGTCATCCTGAACGAGCAGCTGAACATCGTCCTGCACCCGAACGGCGAGCCCAAGCAGGTGGCCCTTCGGGAGAATCGGCTGGTGGATCTGCTCGACGACTTCCTGCACTACGTCACCGACATCGCCCCGGGGTCGCCGGGGTCGCCGGT
>JBKJUI010000260.1:0-9100 GCA_046590775.1 Acidimicrobiales bacterium | reverse complement strand
CGTCGAACAGGCCCATGACACCCTCGACGACGAGCAAGTCGCACCCGTCTCCCACCCGGAAGACCAGTGAGAGCACCTCCTCCTCGCCGCACAGGTGCAGGTCGAGGTTCCGGCTCGGCCGCCCGCAGGCCAGGCCGTGGTAGCCGGGGTGGATGAAGTCGGGCCCGACCTTCGCCGCCCCCACCCGCAGGCCCCGACGGGCGAGGGCGGCCAGCAGCCCGGTGGCCACCGTGGTCTTGCCCACCCCCGAGTGCGTGCCGGCGATCACGACACGGGGGGGCAACAGGCTCACGCCGCCGATCCTGCCACTGCTGCCTCCGGGGCCAGCCGGCTGGCAGAGGGCGATCAGTACTCGATGCCCTTCATGGCGCCGATGCCCTCGTCATAGGCGTGCTTCACCTTGTGCATCTCGGTGACGGTGTCGGCCACATCGACTAGCTCCGGCGCCGCGTTGCGGCCGGTCATCACGACGTTGGTCTTCGGCGAGCGCTCGCGGATGCCGGCCACCACGGCCTCGACCGGGACCCACCCGTAGGTGACGGCATAGGTCAGCTCGTCGAGGATCAGGAGGTCGAAGTCGCCGGAGCGCAGCTTGGCGTCGGCCACCTCCCAGGCGTGTCGTCCCTTGGCCGCCGTCTCGTCGAGGTCGGTCGACTCCCACGTGAAGCCGTCGCCGAGCGTGTGCCACTCGATGCCCAGGTGGTCGGCCAGCTTGCGCTCGCCGGTCTTCCACTTGCCGCCCTTGACGAACTGGACGACGCCCACGCGCCACCCCCGCGCCCAACCCCGGCCCATCACGCCAAAGGCGGCGGACGACTTCCCCTTGCCCAGCCCGGTGTTCAGAAGGACGATCGACGCAGCGCGGCGGGCCATGGAGCAGACGGTAGGCCGGCCCGTCACGCCGCCGGCCGGGGAGGGCAGGGCAGCAGCCGCTACCCTCGCCAGCGGTGTCGGAGGGAACCCGGTGGGAATCCGGGGCTGTCCCGCAACTGTGACCGGACGGCGCCAGGCCGGCGTCTCCCGGGAGCCAGGAACCTCCTCGCCCGCCAGCCGACAGCCGGCCGGTCGACCTTCGTGCGAGGACACAGGCCCCATGGACATCCAGCTTCCGCCTCGAGCCGGGGGATGGTCGTGATCACCCTGGTTCTCGGGGGAGCGAGGTCGGGCAAGTCCGAGGTGGGGGAGCGGCTCCTCGGCGGCCTGCCGCCTCCCCGCACGTTCGTGGCCACCTGGGCGGCGGACCCGGCCGATGTCGACATGATGGACCGGGTGGCCCGCCACCGGCGGCGCCGCCCGGAGGACTGGGCGGTGGTCGAGGTGGAGGACGGAGACCTCGCCGCCACCGTCGCCACCATCGGCGGCAGCGTGCTGGTCGACGGGCTCGGCACCTGGGTGGCGCAGCTGCCCGCCTTTGCCGGCGACGGGCACGAGCTCGGCGCCGTCCTCGGCCGGCGGGGCGGCGCCACCGTCGTCGTCAGCGACGAGGTGGGCCTGGGCGTGCACCCCGAGACCGAGGCCGGCCGACGCTTCCGGGACGAGCTGGGCCGGGTGAACCGCGAGGTGGCCGAGGCCGCCGACGAGGTGCTGCTCGTCGTGGCCGGACGCACCCTGAGGCTCGGCTGATGCTGGCCGCCCTGGCCTTCCTGACCCCGCTGCCCTTCAGCACCCGGGCACCGAACGGCCGCACCTTCCTGTGGTTCCCGGTCGTGGGCGCGCTGATCGGCGGGGTCCTGGGCCTGGTCTGGAAGGTCCTCGACCGGTACACCCAGCTCCAGGGGCTGACCGTCGCCATCATCATCGTGGCCCTCGACCTGGCCATCACCGGGGCCCTGCACTTCGACGGCCTGGTTGACTCCGCCGACGGCCTCTTCGCCCCCGTCGTGCGGTCCCGGCGGCTGGCCATCATGGCCGGTCCCGAGGTTGGCGCCTTTGGGCTGGCCACCGGGGTGATGGCCCTGCTCCTGCGGGTGGCCTGCCTGTTCCAGCTGACCCCGCGACCGCTCCTGCTGATCGGGCTGTGGTGCGCCAGCCGCACCGTGATGGCCTGCGTGGCTGCGTCCCTGCCCTACGCCAGGGACGAGGGCCTGGCCTCGGCCTTCCTCGACGGCATGCCCGAGGCCATGATCATCGGAGCGGCCGGGGGCCTCCTCGCCGTCTTCGCTGCCGCCGGGGACGGCCTGGGCGCGGTCATCGGTGTGGCCGCCGGCCTCGTGGCTGCGCTGGGCGTCGCCCTCCTGGCCCGCCGCCGCATCGGCGGCTTCACCGGCGACGTGCTGGGCGCCTGCGGCTTCGTGTGCGAGACGGTGGGCCTCCTCGTGGCCTCGGTGCGATGAGCGCCCACGTGACCAGCGCTCGCCGGAGAGCGGCGGCGGCAGGGCTCGGGGTGGTCCTCGACCGGGTGCTGGGCGAGCCGCCGCTGAGGCCCCATCCGGTGGCCACGTTCGGGTGGCTGATGCAGCGCCTCGAGAAGCCGCTGTACCTCGACGACCGCCTGCAGGGGGTGGCCCACCTCGGCGCCGGGGTGGGCCTCGCCGTCAGCGCCGGCGCCGTCGTGCGCTCGACGACCGCCGGCACCTACCTCGCCGTGGCCGGGCGGTCGCTGGCCGATGAGGCCAGGGGCGTGGCGGCGCGGCTGGCCGAGGGCGACGTCGACGCGGCCCGTGCCGCCCTCCCCGCCCTCGTCGGCCGCGACCCGGCCGGGCTCGACGTCGACGAGATGGCTCGCGCCGTCGTCGAGTCGGTGGCCGAGAACGCCGTCGACGCCGTCGTGGCCCCGGCCCTGTGGGGCGCGGTCGCCGGCGGGACGGGAGCGCTCTGCCACCGGGCGGTCAACACGCTCGACTCGATGGTGGGCCACCGGAGCGTCCGCTATCAGCGGTTCGGTTGGGCATCGGCCCGCACCGACGACGCCGCCGCCTGGATCCCGGCCCGGGCCACGGCCGGCCTGGTGGCCCTGGTCCGGCCGCGGTCGGCGGGCGATGTCCTCCGGGCCGTGCGCCACGACGCGCCGGCGCACCCCTCCCCCTCGGCCGGGGTGGCCGAAGCCGCCTTTGCCGCCGCCCTCGGCCTCCGCCTCGGAGGTCCGAGCCGCTACGGCGGCCGGCTCGAGATCCGGCCGGCTCTGGGTGACGGCAAGCCGCCCGTGCCGGCCGACATCGAGCGGGCCTGCCGCCTCCTCGAGGACGTCGCCATGGCGCTGGCCGGGCTGCTGGCCGCGCCGCTCGCCATCTCCACCGTCCGGAGGGTCCTGCGATGATCCCGCCCGCCGGGCACCACGGCGGCGACGGCGCCCGGGTGGCCGCCGCCCTCGGCCTCGACATCGCCGCGGTGCTCGACCTGTCTGCGTCGATGAACCCCGTGGCGCCCGACCCCGCCTCCGTGGTCGGGCGCCATCTCGACGCCCTGAGCCGCTACCCCGACCCTGCCGCGGCCACCGAGGCGCTGGCCGCGACCATCGGCGTCGACGTCCGGCGGCTGCTGCTCACCAACGGCGGAGCCGAGGCCATCGCCCTGGTGGCCGCCGAGACCGGCCCGGGCTGGGCCGACGCCTGCGACTTCTCCCTGTACCGGCGGCACCTTCCCGGCCTCGACCCAGCGGGCCCCCGGTGGCGCAGCGACCCCCACAACCCCCTCGGCACGCTGGCCGGGCCCGACCTGCACGCCGACGTCTGGGACGAGGCCTTCTACCCCCTGGCCACCGGGCGGTGGACGGCCGGCCGTCCCGGGTTCGCCCTCGGCTCGCTGACCAAGCTCCTCGCCTGCCCCGGCCTGCGGCTCGGCTACGTGGTGTGCCCCGACACCGACGCTCGCCACCGCCTCGCCGCCCGTCAGCCCCGTTGGTCGGTGAACGGGCTGGCCTGTGCCGCACTGCCCGAGCTCCTGGCCACCGTCGACCTGCCCGGCTGGGCGGCGGCGGTCGCCTCGCTGCGGGCCGACCTCGTCGGCCTCCTGGTCTCGGCGGGCCTCCACGTGCGACCCGGGGCCGCCGCCAGCTGGGTGCTGGTCGAAGGCGGGCCTCACCTCCGCACGCTCCTCGCCGCCCATGCCGTGGTGGTCCGGGACTGCGCCTCCTTCGGGCTGCCGGGGGTGCACCGCATCGCCGTCCCGCCGGCCGCCGCCCTGCCCCGTCTCGGTGCCGCACTGCGAGCGGTCGTCCCCGCCGCCGCCGAGGGGCTGGAGCTCGGGCTCCAGCCGGTGGAGCCGTCGTGAGGGGCGGGCTGATGGTGTGCGGCACGGCGAGCGACGTCGGGAAGTCGCACGTCACCTCCGGGCTGTGCCGGCTGCTGGCCCGGCGGGGCGTGAAGGTGGCGCCGTTCAAGGCGCAGAACATGGCGCTCAACTCCTACGTCACCTCGTCGGGCCACGAGATCGGCCGGGCCCAGGGCGTGCAGGCGCTGGCTGCCGGCGTCGAGGCCGAGGTGGCCATGAACCCGATCCTGCTCAAGCCGACCAGCGACCGGGCCAGCCAGGTCGTGGTGCGGGGCGAGCCGTGGGCCCACCTCAGCGCGGCCGAGTACCACGCCCGCAAGCCGCAGCTTCTGCCGCTCGTGCTCGACAGCCTGGCCGACCTCCGCTCCCGCTTCGACGTGGTGATCTGCGAGGGCGCCGGCAGCCCAACCGAGATCAACCTCCTCGACCACGACCTCGTCAACCTCCGGGTGGCGGCCGAGGCCGACCTGCCCGCCATCGTGGTCGGCGACATCGACCGCGGCGGGGTCTTTGCCGCCCTGTACGGCACCGTGGCCCTGCTGCCCGATCGGTACCGGGAGCGCGTGCGGGGCTTCGTCGTCAACAAGCTGCGGGGTGACCCGGCGCTGCTGCTCGACGGGTGCGCCCAGCTCGAGGCGAGGTGCGGGGTGCCGACCCTCGGCGTTCTGCCGTACGTCTCCGACCTCGGCCTCGACGCCGAGGACTCCCTGGCACTGCACGGCCCCCGGCCGGAGCCGTCGGGTCCGGCGCTGGGCGATGCCCTCGACGTGGCTGTGATCCGGGTGCCGCGGATCTCGAACGTCACCGACGTCGATGCCTTGTCGATCGAGCCGGGCGTCGGCGTGCGGCTGGTCGAGGACCCGGCGGCGCTGGGCGATCCCGATCTGGTCATCCTGCCGGGATCCAAGGCGACCGTCTCCGACCTCGCCTGGCTGCGGACCCGCGGCTTCGACCGGGCGCTCCACCGCCTCGTCGAGCGCGAGGAGCCGGGGCTCGTCCTCGGCATCTGCGGCGGGTACCAGCAGCTCGGCCGGTCGATCACCGACGACGGGGTCGAAGGCGCCGCCGGCGAGGTCGAGGGCTTGGGCCTGCTCGAGGTCCGCACCAGGTTCGAGGCGGCGAAGGTGGTGCGGCAGCGCCGGGGCATCGTGATGGGCCAGGCGGTGGACGGCTACGAGATCCACCACGGCCGGATCGAGCGGGGCGCCGGGACGCTGGCCTGGGTCCACCTCGATGACGCGGCAGGGGCCGAGGAGGAGGGGGCCGTCGACCAAGATCGGGCCGTCGTGCTCGGCACCTCGGTGCACGGTCTGTTCGAGAACGACGGGTTCCGGGCCACCTTCCTCACCGAGGTCGGCCGCCGCCGGGGCAAGGCCTTCGTCCCCGCCGGCACCTCGTTCCGCGGCGCCCGGGAGGCACAGATCGACCGGCTGGCCGACCTCCTCGAGGGCCACGTCGACCTCGACCGCCTCTTCGCCATCATCGAGCTGGGAGCCCCCACGTGACGCTGCTGGTGCTCACCAACGCCGACACCGACCTGCTGGCCCTGCGGTCGGTCCTCGAGGGGCTGCCCGAGGGCTTCCCGCCGGTGCGGGCGGCCAACCCTCACCACCTCGATGGAGCCCCCGGGCTCGACGGGGTGGTCTGCGTGCTCGTGCGGCTGCTGGGCGGTCGATCAGCGTGGCCGACCGAGCTCGACGCCCTTCGCGCCGACGCCCTGAGCAGAAACGTTCCCTTCCTGGCCGTCGGCGGCGAGGCCGTCCCCGATGCCGAGCTGGCCCAGCTGTCCACCGTGCCAAGCGCCACCGTGGCCCAGGCCTTCGCCTACTGGTCAGCGGGCGGGCTGCACAACATCGAGCACCTTCTGAGGTTCGTCGCCGACACCGCCCTCATGGGCGGGTGGGGCTTCGAGCCGCCCGTCGAGGTGGCCGGCAGCGGCGGGTGGGGCGACCACCCCCGCCACCCCGACCGGCCGGGCGTCGGCATCTGCTTCTACCGGGCCCACGTGCTGTCCGGGAACACCCAGTTCGTGGACGACCTGTGCCAGGCCATCCTCGACCGGGGCTGTGACCCGGTGCCGGTCTGGACCTACTCGCTGCGGGGCGAGCCGGGTGATGCCGCCGTGGCCCTGCTGGCCGAGCAGCGCGTCGACGCCGTGATCACCACCGTGCTGGCCGCCGGACGGGCCGACGGCGACCAGTGGGAGCCGAGCAGCCTGGCCGGCCTCGACGTGCCCGTCGTCCAGGGTCTGGCCTCCACCGCCCCCCGAGCAGCCTGGGAGGGGCGGGCCACCGGTCTCCCACCGGTCGACGTGGCCATGCAGGTGGCCATCCCCGAGTTCGACGGCCGCATCGTCGGCCCGGCCTTCTCGTTCAAGGAGGAGGTCGACGACGGAGATCAGCTGGGGGCGCCGGTCAGCGCCTACCGCACGGTGCCCGACCGGGTCGAGCGGCTGGCGGGCGTGGCCTGTCGCCTGGCCTCCCTTCGTCGCAAGCCTCCGGGCCGGCGCCGCATCGCCCTGGTCCTGTCGGCCTACCCCACCAAACGCAGCCGCCTCGGCAACGCCGTGGCCCTCGACACCCCGGCGTCGATCATCGACCTGCTCCACCAGATGCGGGCGGCCGGCTACTCCGTCGACCGCATCCCGGCGGGAGGTGACGAGCTGATGGCCGAGCTGGCCGACGGCCTGGTGTACGACCGTGAGGCGCTGACGACGGCCGCCCTCTCCTCGGCCGTCGGCCGCTGGCCGGCCGAGCCGTACCGCGCCTGGTTCGCCACGTTGCCCGAGGGCCTCCGCTCCGAGGTGGAGGAGCGCTGGGGCGAGGCGCCCGGCACCGTCCACACCGACCCGGTGTCGGGCGACCTGGTGTTCGCCGGCCTCGAGCTGGGTGACGTGCTGATCGCCGTGCAGCCGCCGCGGGGGTTCGGCGACAACCCGGTGGCGGTGTACCACGCGCCCGACCTGCCGCCCACCCACCAGTACCTCGGGTTCTACCGCTGGCTCGACCAGGAGTGGGGCGCCGACGCCGTGGTCCACGTCGGCAAGCACGGCACGCTCGAGTGGCTGCCGGGCAAGTCGCTGGCCCTGTCGTCGGGGTGCTCGCCGGACGCTGCGCTGGGCGACCTGCCGTTCGTCTACCCGTTCGTGGTCAACGACCCGGGCGAGGGCACCCAGGCCAAGCGCCGCGCCCACGCCATCATCGTCGACCACCTGCTGCCGCCCATGACCCGGGCCGAGGCCTACGACGACCTGGCCCGCCTCGAGTCGCTGCTCGATGAGCACGCCCGGATCGAGAGCCTCGACCCGACCAAGCTCCCGGCGATCCGCCGGCAGGTCTGGGACTTGCTCGTCGAGTCGCAGATCACCCGTGACCTCGGCCTCGAGGCGGCGCCCGGCGACGCCGAGTTCGGCGACGTCCTCCTCCACGTCGACGGCTACCTGTGTGAGCTGAAGGACGCTCAGGTGCGCGGCGGCCTCCACACCCTCGGCCGGGCGCCGGAGGGCGACACGCTGGTCGAGATGGTGCTGGCCATCACCCGCCAGCCTCAAGGCGCGGTGCCCAGCCTGCGTGGCACCGTGGCGGCGAGGCTCGGTGTCGACCTCGAGGCCGAGGTGGCCGACCGCGTCGGAGTGGACCGGGTCGAGGCCGAGTGCCGGCGCCTGGTCGAGGAGGTCGCCGACAACGACTGGAACGTTCCCGTCTCCCCGGAAGCTCCAGTCGACCCGACTCTGGCCTACGTCGCCGGGCGGCTGGTGCCGGCGCTGCAGCGCACGCCGGACGAGCTCGGTTCGATCCTGGCCAGCCTCGACGGCCGCTTCGTGCCCCCTGGGCCGAGCGGGGCGCCGACCCGGGGGATGGCCCACGTGCTGCCGACCGGACGGAACTTCTACTCGGTCGACCCCGGCTCCCTCCCGAGCCCGCTGGCCTGGGAGGTGGGCCGGGCACTGGCTGACCGCCTCATCGAGCGCCACGTCCGCGAGGAGGGCCGCCCGCCGGCCACCGTGGGGCTGGTGGTGTGGGGCACCGCCGCCATGCGAACCGGCGGCGACGACGTGGCCGAGGCCCTGGCCCTGCTCGGCGTGGCCCCGCTCTGGGAGGAGTCGGGACGGGTGCGGGGCCTGCGCCTCATCCCCGATGTCGAGCTCGGGCGACCCCGGGTCGACGTCGTGCTTCGGGTCAGCGGGTTCTTCCGCGACGCCTTCCCCCATCTGGTGGCCCTGCTCGACGAGGCGGTGGAGCTGGCCGGCTTCTCGGCCGACGGCGACCCCCGCATCTTCGGGGCCCGCCCCGGCGGCTACGGCAGCGGCATCCTGCCCCTGCTCGAGAGCCGCAGCTGGCGGAGCGACGCCGACCTCGCCGACGTCTACGTGGCCTGGGGCGGCTGGGCCTACGGCCGCAACCCCGACGGGGCCGGCATCACCGGCCGGGCCGCGCCCGAGGCCCTGCGCCGCCGCTTCGCCGCCATCGAGGTCGCGGTCAAGAACCAGGACAACCGAGAGCACGACATCTTCGACTCCGACGACTACCTCCAGGACCACGGCGGGATGGTGGCCACCATCCGCTCGCTCACCGGCCGCCAGCCGAAGGCCTGGTTCGGCGACTCGGCCGACCCGGCCCGGCCCCGGGTCCGCTCGCTGCAGGAGGAGGCCGCCCGGGTGGTGCGCACCCGGGTGCTGAACCCGAAGTGGATCCACGCCATGCGCCGGCACGGCTACAAGGGCGCCTTCGAGCTGGCCGCCACGGTCGACTACCTCTTCGGCTACGACGCCACGGCCCACGTCCTCGAGGACTGGATGTACGAGAAGGTGACCGAGGCCTACGTGGGCGACCGCGAGGTCAGGAAGTTCCTCGAGGCCTCCAACCCGTGGGCCCTCCGCTCGATGGCCGAG
>JBKJUI010000077.1:0-3120 GCA_046590775.1 Acidimicrobiales bacterium | reverse complement strand
TGCGCGCCGCCCTGCGGGGGTGGGACGAGGTGCCTGAGGACCTGGCGCTGCCCGAGCACCTCCGGCGCCAGCGGGCCGGCGGGTCGCTCGGGTCGAGCGCGGGGAGGCCCTGATGGGGGAGGACGACGACCTGGTCGTCGGCCGGGAGGGAGCGGTGGTCACGGTGGTGCTCAACCGCCCCGAGCGCCGCAACGCCCTCACCTGGCCGATGGTCGACCGGCTGCGAGGAGCCGTCGCCGACGCCAAGGCCGATCCCGACGTGCGCGTCCTCGTGCTCACCGGCGCCGGGGACCGGGCGTTCTGTGCCGGCGCCGACCTCGGGGGGATGGCGGCCGGTGCGTCGGAGCTGGAGCTGCACGATGGCCGGGGTCAGCTGGCCCGGCTGTTCGAGGACCTCTGGGCGCTGGGCAAGCCCACCATCGCCAAGGTGCGCGGTGCCTGCCTGGCCGGCGGGTTCGGCCTGGCCCTGGCCTGTGACCTGGTGCTGGCCGCCGAGGACGCCACCTTCGGCACGCCCGAGGTGGACGTCGGCCTCTGGCCCTTCATGGCCACCGTCCCGCTGTGCCGCTCGATGCCACCGAAGAAGGCGTTGGAGCTGATGCTGACCGGCCGGCGGGTCGGTGCCACCGAGGCCGACCGGCTGGGCTTCGTCACCCGCGTCGTGCCGGGCGACCAGCTGGACGCGGCCACGGCCGAGCTGGCGTCGGCGCTGGCGGCCAAGTCGCCGACCGCGGTGCGGCTCGGCCGCGACGCCTTCTACCGGGCGTGGGACGCATCGGCCGCCGAGGCTCTGGCCGCCCTCCACCCCCTGCTGAGCGTGCTGGCCGGCACCGAGGACGCCGCCGAGGGCATGGCCGCCTTCGCCGAGAAGCGCCCGCCCACGTGGACCGGCCGGTGACGGCCCGAAGGGCCCGCCCGTGATCCGCGTCGGGTGGGAGGGGCCGGGCGTCGCCGTCGTCAGCCTCGACCGACCCGAGCGCCGCAACGCCCTCGACCTGCAGGCGTGCCTCGACCTGCTCACCGCCACGGGTGAGGTGGTGGCCGCCGGCGCCCGGGCGCTGGTGCTGCAGGGGGCCGGCGGGCACTTCTGCGCCGGCGCCGACCTCCGCACCGTTGAAGATCCCGCCTTCTCCCCCGCCCTGCAGCAGGCGCTCCTGGCCCTGGCGGCCGCCCCGCTCTTCGTCGTGGCCGCCATCGAAGGGGTCTGCATGGGCGGCGGCGTGCAGCTGGCTGTGGCCGCGGACGTGCGGGTGGTCACTGCCGACGCCCGGCTGGCGGTGCCGGCGGCCAGGCTCGGGTTGGCCGTGGACGGCTGGACCGCCTCCCGGCTGGCGGCGGCCGCAGGTCCGGGCGAGGCGGCGGCTCTGCTCCTGGCTGCGGCCGAGATCGACGGCGCCAGGGCTCACGCCATCGGGTTCGCCCAGCGCCTCGGCCCTCCGGCTGCAGCCCGGCTCTGGGCGGCCGAGGTGGCCGCACTCGCTCCGCTCACGGTGCAGGCCCACAAGCTGGCGCTGGTCCGTGGGCCCGGCGACGCCGAGGCCGAGGCCGCCCGGCAGGCCGCCTGGCGCTCCGCCGACCTCCAGGAGGGGAAGGCCGCCTTCGCCGAGCGCAGGCCGCCGCGCTTCACTGGAGGCTGATGTCCACGCTCCTGGCGGTCAGCCTCCCCTCCGGGCTGGCGCCTGGCGTGGCCGTGGCCTTCCTGGCCGGCGGCCTCTCCTTCCTGTCCCCCTGCGTGCTGCCGCTCGTCCCGAGCTACCTGTCGCTGATGTCCGGCGTCGGGGCGTCCGAGCTGGCTGTCGCCACCAAGGTGGACCAGCGACGGCTGCTGCGCTCCATCCTGCTGTTCGTCGCCGGATACACGGCCGTCTTCACCGCCCTCGGCGCCGGTGCGTCCGCCGTGGGGTCGTTCCTGTTCGACCACCAGCTCGGCCTGCGGAAGGTGTCGGGCATCCTCATCGTCATGATGGGCCTGGCCATCTCCGGACTGGTGCGGCCGGCCTTCTTCGACCGTGAGCGCCGCTTCCACGTCTCACCCCGCGCCCTCGGCTCCTACGCCCCGCCGCTCATGGGGGCGGCCTTCGCCTTCGGGTGGTCGCCGTGCATCGGTCCGGTGCTCGGGGCCATCCTCACCCTGGCCGCCGAGTCCGCCAGCCTGAGCCGAGGGGTGCTGCTCCTGCTGGCCTACTCGGCGGGGCTGGCCGTGCCCTTCATCGCCTCGGGCCTGGCCTTCGGCCGTCTGACCGGCGCCTTCGGCTGGGTGAAGCGCCACTTCGGCGTCATAAACCTCGTCTCCGGCCTGCTGCTGGCGGTGTTCGGCGTGCTCCTGCTCACCGGGGCCATCACCGACGTCGTCCGCTGGCTCCAGGAGACCCTCCGAGCCATCGGCCTGGACGGCCTGGCCAGCAGCTTGTAGGCCGCCGCTCACTCGCTCGCTTCGCTCGCTCGCTTCGCTCGCTCCGTTCGGGCGGATCCTTTTGGGGCGGCCTTTGGCCGGCTGACTGCTTGTCACGGCGGGCGAGCAAGCTCGCCTGGTCGCCGCCTGACGAGGGGGTCTCCGCAAGCTCCGACCCCCTCGAGCTCCCCCGGCCGCCGGTGTGCCCACTCTGTTTGCCGGGCTCATCGCGCGTCCTGCGCTCGGCCTAGCCAGCCGTTCCCGTGGTCTGGGTTGCCGCCGCAGCGGGCGGGAGCTGCTGGGCCTCTGGGGGGTTGAGGGCGGCGGCTATGGCGGCGGGGTCGAGGATTCCGAGCTCGGTTCCGTCTTCGGCGAGGACGGCGACGAAGCCCGCGCTGTCGGCCAGGAGGGCGGCGAGGGCGTCGTGCAGCGTGGCGTCGCGGCCCACGGTTGGGCCTCCTCCCACGGTTCGCAGGCGCAGGGCGTCGGTGGGCACCGGGGTGACGGCCAGGCGCTTCACCGCCCGGTCGGCGCCGACGAAGGCGGCGACCGCCTCGGAGGCGGGGGCGGCCAGGAGGTCGGCCGGTGTGGCGTACTGGAGCAGGACGCCGCCCTCGCCCATCACGGCGATCCGGTCGCCGAGCTTCACCGCCTCCTCGATGTCGTGGGTGACGAACACGACGGTCTTGCGCACCGTCTCCTGCAGCCGGAGGAACTCGTCCTGCAGC
>JBKJUI010000066.1:0-3574 GCA_046590775.1 Acidimicrobiales bacterium | reverse complement strand
TACGTCTCCAACATGCTCCGCAAGCTCGGGATGGAGCGGCGCACCCAGGCGGCGGTCTACGCCGCCCGCCTCGACGAGGCCTTGATGGGCGGCAGCGCCCGCCGGCCGGCATGAGGCAGATGACCGAGATCAGAACTCTCGACAGCTTGCACCAACATCCGCAACGTGAAGGGGCCGGAACATGACCGGGAAAGACCGCCCGGGCATCAGCCGGCGCACATTCTTGATGGGGGCAGCGGCCGGCGTCGGCGCCGCCGCAACCGACCTGACCTTCCTGACCTCGCTGGCGGGAGCCGTCCCGGGCCGGATCAGCACCGAGAACGCCCTCCCCGGCGCCCCGGAGGCGAGGTGGAACTATGACGGCGGCCAGATGGACGACTCCATCGAGGGCTTCCCGTCCGAGTTCAGCGTCAACGCCGGCGAGACCGTCGGCTTCAAGGTCAAGACCCCGGCCAGCCAGTGGCGGATCAGGGTCTACCGCCTCGGGTGGTACGGCGGCGCCGGCGCGCGCCTGCTCACCACGATCACCCCGGCCGCCGGCGCCGGGACCCAGCCGGCGCCCCTCCGTGACACGAACACTGGGCTCGTGGACTGCGGCAACTGGAAGGTCTCGGCTTCGTGGGCCGTACCCTCCGGGCACGTCTCGGGCGTCCACCTCGCCATCTTCGAACGGCTGGACACCGGCGGCATCAACCGGGCCTGGTTCGTCGTGCGCAACGACGGCCAGCCGTCCGACATCCTGGTGCAGACCTCCGACACCACGTGGCAGGCCTACAACCTGTGGGGCGACGCCAGCTTCTACCGACAGGTCAACAACGCCTCACCGTTCTGGGGCCGGGCCGTCAAGGTCAGCTACAACCGGCCGCTGCTGCCGACCGGGCCGGAGCACACCTTCATGTGGGCCGAGTACCCGCTCGTGCGGTGGCTCGAGCGCAACGGCTACGACGTCGCCTACACGGCCGCCGTCGACACCGACCGCCGGCCGGCGGAGCTGCTCAACCGCAAGGTAATCATCTCGTCCGGCCACGACGAGTACTGGTCCGGCCGCCAGCGAGCGAACGTCGAGGCGGCGCGGGCAGCCGGCGTGAGCCTCATCTTCATGTCCGGCAACGAGGTGTACTGGAAGACCCGCTGGGAGGCGAGCCCCCTCCCGGGCGCCGCTCCGTACAAGACCCTGGTCTGCTACAAGGAGACGCAGCAGGACGCCAAGAGCGATCCCAGCCCGGAGTGGACGGGCACGTGGCGCGACGCCAGGTTCAGCCCCCCCTCGGACGGCGGCCGACCCGAGAACGCGCTGACCGGCACGCTCTTCAAGGTCATCAACCCGACCAATGTGGCCGACTTCCCCATCGAGGTCGAGGCCACCTTCGGCAAGTTCCGGATGTGGCGGAATACCAGCGTGGCAAACCTCCTCCCAGGGCAAAAGGCCACCCTTGCGCCCAGCTCCCTCGGCTACGAGTGGGATGTCGACGCCGACAACGGCTTCCGTCCGCCCGGCCTGATCCGCCTGTCGGAGACCACCCGCGTCGGCCAGGACGTGCTCCAGAACGAGGGAACCTCCTACATCACCGCCCAGGCCACCCACAGCATGACCATGTACCGGGCGCCGAGCGGCGCCCTGGTCTGGGGTCTCGGCACCGTGCAGTGGGCATGGGGGCTCGACGAGTTCCACGACTACAACCCGGAAGCGCCGATCCCGGCCGACGTCCGCATGCAGCAGGCCACGCTCAACGTGCTGGCCGACATGGGCGTGCAGCCCTCCACCCGTCAAGCCTCCTTGGTGGCGGCCACCAAATCGACCGACACCGTCGCCCCGACCTCCACCTTCACCGCACCGGCGCAGAACGCCACCGTGCCGATCGGCTCACCGGTCGTCGTGTCCGGCACGTCTGCCGACGCCGGCGGCGGCAAGGTCGCGGCCGTCGAGATGTCCACCGACGGGGGGACCACCTGGCGCAAGGTCACAGGCACCGCGTCGTGGAGCTTCACGTTCACCCCGACCAGTCTCGGCCAGGCCACGGTCAAGGTCCGCGCCATCGACGACTCGTGCAACATCCCGTCGCAGCCCGCCGTCCTCACCCTCACCGTGGGCCCGCGTCCGTACCCGTGCTCCATCTGGCCGTCGGCCACCGTGCCGACGAAGGTCGACTCCGGCGACGGCAACGCCATCGAGGTGGGCGTGAAGTTCCGCGCCAGCGCCGACGGGTACGTCACGGGCGTCCGTTTCTACAAGGCGGCCGGCAACGTTGGCACCCACATCGGCCACATCTGGACGACCGCCGGCACCCTGCTGGGCTCGGCCACGTTCTCCGGGGAGACGGCCACCGGCTGGCAGCAGGCCTCGTTCACGACGCCGGTGCCCATCATCGCCGGAACCACCTACGTGGCGTCTGCCTTCATGCCGTCCGGGCGCTACTCGGCCGACCGGAACTACTTCGCATCGGCGTACGACCTGGCGCCGCTGCGCGCGCTGGCCGACGGCGAGGACGGCCCCAACGGGGTCTACCGCTACGGGTCCACCGGGTTCCCCGCCAGTACCTTCGCCGCCACCAACTACTGGGTGGACGTCACCGTCGACAACGACAACCACCAGGCGCCCTTCGTGCTGGACCGCTCCCCGGCGCCGGGGATCCAGGCCGTGGCCACCAACACCACCGTCTCAGCCACCTTCAGCGAGTACATGAAAGCCACCGGCTTCGTCTTCACCCTCACCGACCCCCAGGGCGTGGCGGTGAGTGGCTCGGTCAGCTACGACGGGCCGACGCGGACGGTGCGATTCACCCCGGCAGCGGCCCTCGCCCCAGGTGTCGTCTACACCACCAGCGTCCGCGGCACCGACCTGAACAACGAGCTGTCGCCCACGGTCACGTGGTCGTTCACCACATCGGCCAACCCGGGGTCGTACCCGGCCACCCTGTGGGACAGCTCCGCCCTGCCTGCAGTTGCCTCCACCACCGACTCGGGCTCGGTCGAGGTGGGCCTGCGCTTCAAGTCCGACGTCGACGGCCTCATCTCGGGCCTCCGCTACTACCGCGGCCCAGGCAACGGTGGCTCGCATGTCGGGCGGCTGTGGTCCGCCGCCGGCACCCTGCTGGGCACGGTCGCCTTCTCCAACGAGACGGCCACCGGCTGGCAGCAGGCGAACTTCCCGACGCCCATCGCTATCACCAAGAACACGATCTACACCGCCTCCTACCACTGCGACGGCGGCGGCTACAGCGTCACGTCCGGCGACCTCGTCGGCGGCCGCGACCGCGTGCCTCTCCACGCCATTCCGGCCTCATCCGGCGGCAACGGCGTTTACCGGTACGGCGCTGCGTCGTTCCCGACCGACACGTACAACGGCACGAACTACTGGGTCGACCTGGTGATGATCCTCGCCCCGGACACGGCCGCGCCCACCGTCGTCGACCGCTCCCCCGCTCCCGGCGTGAACGCCGTGGCCGTCGGGTCCGCCGTCACCGCCACGTTCAGCGAGCCGGTGAACCCAGCCACCGCCTCGCTCTCCCTGAGCGGCCCGGGCGGCGTCGTAGGACATGGTGCCCGCCACGGTGCCGCCCGGGCCGCTCAGGCT
>JBKJUI010000506.1:0-3898 GCA_046590775.1 Acidimicrobiales bacterium | reverse complement strand
CCGGCGACACGGCCATCCTCGAGGGCACCACGGTGAGCCTCACCAAGGAGGCCGCCGACCTGCTGAACAAGACCTACAGCACCACCGCCCTCACCCCGTTCTTCAAGGTGGGCGTGGCCAAGATCACCGTCAACACCAAGTAGCCGATCAGCAAGGCCCCAGGCCTGCCCGTCCGGCCGCCTTCCCCGCAAGGGGGAGGCGGCCGTTGTCGCGTCAGGGACTCCTCAGGCGGACCTGGAGGAGAAGCGCCGGCCGTGCCACCACAGCGTGGTGCAGAGGCTCAGCAGGCCGACGCCGGCCAGGGCGGAGGCGATGGCGAGGCCGCTGCCCTCGGCGGTGGCCACCGCCGGTCGGGTGGCCAGCGCAGCCTCGGACGCCTCGAGGGCCTCGAAGGAGAGCGCCGGGGCAGTGGCCAGGTCAGCGGCGACGGCGCCGCCGGGCGGGAGGACGAGGTCGGCGGCGGGCGGCGCGGGAGCCGGGGCCTCGACGGCGGTCACCGGCGGGGCGACGACCGCCGGTGCGGCCGGGGCGGGAGGAGCCGTGGGGAACCGCTGGTGGACGGCCAGCACACGGGGGCCGTAGCCGGTGGGGTCGGCGGCCCAGACGCCGTTGCCGAACTGCTCCCAGCACGGGACGGGGCGGGAGTTCGGTACCAGGAAGCCGAAGCGGGGGTCGACCAGCGGCGCATGCAGGTCGGCGGCCGACCGCAGCGCGGGGTCGGCGTAGGCCCTCAGGTGCTGGACCTGGGCCCGCACGCCGGTGCGGGCGTCGGGGAAGCCCGCACCCTTGACCCCGCCGCCGGTGGCGCCGATCCCCGAGTAGTTGTGCATGTCGGGCGGCACCGACGGGGAGAAGCCGAAGTAGCCGGTCTCCACGATGGACTGGGCGAAGGCGATGTCGCCTCGCACGCTCTCCCGGGCCCCCTCCTCGACGAACATCGTGGCCAGGTCGAGGACGCTGACGTCGAGCTTCGGCGTGCGGCCGGTGGTGGCGAACCACTGGGCCAGCTGGGCCGGTGTGCTCGTGGCCTGGCCGATCACTGCCGTGCAGCCCACGGCGGCATCTGCGGGGCGGGCCGGAGCGAGGATCACGGCGACGGCGGCCAGGGCGCCCGCCAGGCGAGCGCGAGCAGCGACGCTGTTCGTAGAGGCCCCCATCGAGGGGAGCAATGTACCCGCTTGGGCGGGGTACCCGAGCGCGCACGTGCGCTCGAACCCCGGCGGCGGCGGATCCGCCGGGGTTCGGCACGTGCCTGCCGGAGCATGGCTCCAGCGGCAAACTCTTGGATACCCGCTGCTGCAGGAGGCGAAACCTGTCCGGCGGAAAAGTTTTCCGGCTTCCCGTTTCCGTGCCCGCCACCGTGGCTCACACCCGATCGCGGTCCACGTCGATAGCCTCGGCGGCCGTGGGAGCCGCGCCGGATGGAGTGCTCGATGGCGTGGCCGACGAGGCTCAGCAGCTGCTGGGGGAGGCCATCAGTCTGCGGCGCCGGCTGCACCAGCGGCCCGAGCTGGGGCTCGACCTGCCCGCCACCCAGGCCACGGTGCTCGAGGCGCTGGAGGGGCTCCCGGTCACGGTGCAGCGGGGCACGACCACGACGTCGGTGGTCGCCACGCTCGACGGGACCGCCGGCCCGGGCCGGACCGTGCTGCTGCGGGCCGACATGGACGCCCTCCCCATGCCCGAGGACACGGGCGTCGACTTCGCCAGCCGGGTCGACGGGGCCATGCACGCCTGCGGCCACGACAGCCACGTCGCCATGCTCGTGGGGGCGGCCCGCCTGCTCTCCGGCCGCCGGTCCGACCTGGCCGGGCGCGTCGCCTTCATGTTCCAACCGGGGGAGGAGGGCCACCACGGCGCCCGCTTCATGCTGGAGGACGGCCTGCTCGAGCAGGCGGGTCTGAGGGCGGAGCCTGTGTCACTGGCGTTCGCGCTGCATCAGACGCCGAACCTCCCCTCCGGGGTGGTGGCCACCCGCAGCCATGCCCTCCTGGCGGCCAGCGACACCCTCCGGGTGGTGATCCGGGGCCGGGGCGGCCACGCCTCGGCGCCACACCAGGCCCTCGACCCGATCCCCATCGCCTGCGAGGTGGTGACCGCCCTCCAGGCCCTCGTCACCCGTCGGGTCGACGCCTTCGATCCCGCCGTCGTGACCATCGCCCGCATCACCGCCGGCACCACCTCGAACGTGATCCCCGAGGTGGCCGAGCTGTACGGCACGGTGCGGACGGTGTCCGACGGAACCAGGCGGGAGGTGCACGACGCCGTGCGCCGCCTGGCCGAAGGCATTGCCGGAGCCCACGGCGCCGAGGCCGAGGTCGAGCTCGAGGCGGGCTTCCCCGTCACCTACAACGACGGGGATGCCGCCGACCTGGCCCTCGAGGTGGCCGGCGACCTGCTGGGGCCGGGCGCGCCGCGACGAATGGCGGCTCCGATCATGGGCTCCGAGGATTGGTCCTACGTGCTGCAGCAGGTGCCGGGCGCCATGGCCTTCCTCGGCACCCGGCCGGCCGACGTCCAGGGCCCGGTGGCCCCGAACCACTCGAACCGGATGGTGCTCGACGAGCAGGCCATGTCGGCGGGGATCGCCATGCACGCCGGGGTCGCCCTCCGCTGGCTGGAGAAGGAGGTGTCGTAGTGGAGTCGCTTCGGGGCCGGCTGATGGTGGCCAGCCCGGCGATGCTCGACCCGAACTTCCACCGAACGGTCGTCCTGCTCATCGAGCACGGTGAGGAGGGGGCGCTCGGCGTGGTGCTGAACCGGGCCACCGAGATGCCGGTGGGCGATCCGCTCCCGGCCTGGCACGACCACGCCGCCGATCCGGCCGTGGTCTTCGTGGGGGGGCCGGTGCAGCGCTCCTCGGCCATCTGCCTCGGTCGGTCCACCGCCCCCACCCGCAGCGCCGGCTGGGCTCCTGTGTTCGATGCGATCGGCACCGTCGACCTGAACGAGAGCCCGGCCGAGGTCCCAAACGTGGCCGAGGTGCGGGTCTTCGCCGGCCACGCCGGGTGGGGCCCCCTGCAGCTCGAGGACGAGATGGACGAGGGGGCGTGGGTGGTGTGCGACGCCCGACCCCACGACGTGCTCGACCCCGAGCCCGACCTCATGTGGGACCGGGTGGTGGAGCGCCAGCCCGGGGTCGTCCCCCTTCTCACCCGCTTCCCGCCCGACCCCGAACTGAACTAGCTGCGTCCTCCTCCGCAGGGTCCTGGACCGGCTGGGACAGTCGGAAGGACGCCGGGTCCCGGAGCGCTTCCGTCGGAAGCATTCGTCAGAGGCTCGGAGCGGCAGTGTGGCATTCGGGCGGACCAGGCCCTAGTCCTGACTCCCAAGGTTGCTGAGGGGAGCGGGCTCCTCTCAGCCGTCGGGGACGCGTTGGTGAAGGGCTCTCGCTGCGTGTCCCCCGCAGGGGATCTTGCATGGGCTGCGACCGTCGGGAAGGACACCGGGGTCCCGGCGCGCTTCCGTCGGAAGCGTTCGTCAGAGGCTCCGAGCGGCAGTGTGGCATCGGGCGGACCAGGCCCATCCTGGTCCGGACTCCCATGGCTGCGCTGGGCCGCAGGCTCCTCTCGGCCGTTGGAGGACGCGCTGGTGAAGGGCTCTCGCTGCGTGTCCCCCGCAGGGGTCCTGGACCGGCTGGGCCGGGCGGGAAGGGCGCCGAGGGCCGGGGTGCTTCCGTCGGAAGCGCGGGTGGTGCTAGCCGTCGTCGGCGTAGGGGTTGGGTGGGGTGGTGGGTACGGGGTCGAGGCCGATGGCGGTGAGGGTGGTTGCGAGGTGGTGTGGTCGGGTGGTGAGCTCGATGGTGACGAGGCTGCCGCCGGCGGGTTCGGGGTGGTCGGGAGCGCAGAACCCGAGGTGACGGAGGTGGGTGAGGCTCTGGGTTCTGGTGGGGCGGCCG
>JBKJUI010000186.1:0-11176 GCA_046590775.1 Acidimicrobiales bacterium | reverse complement strand
CCTGCAGGCCGGCGACGTCCAGCCCATCCCGCCCGGCGTGCCGCACCGACTCGTCCTCGACGGCAACGTGCTGCTCGCCGTCGACTTCCTCGTCCGGGCTTAGGCGGCGCCTCCGGGCCACCAGAGGGCGACCACCCGGTGCTGCAGGCCCTGCCGGGACCGGAGGAAGGCCTCGATCTCGGGATCACGGTCGGGACCGACGTAGAGGCGGCCGCGGACGAACTCGACCAGGGCGGGGGTGACCTCCTGCACGTGCGGGGGGAGGAGGAGGTCCTCGCGGTCAACCTCAACGCCGAGGGAGCCGAGGACGCCCTGGAGCTCGTCAGCCACCTCCCACGTCGGTCGCTCGATGCCGTGGAAGGACTTCCAGAGGTCGTCGAGCCCGGCGTGGGGGCCGTTCGCCGAGACCTCGAGCACCACCCGCCGGAGGGCGTGCTCGGTCAGGGCGGCGAGGAAGTCCTCGATCCCCTCGACCCGGTAGACGGCGTGGTGGCAGACGGCGATGTCGGCCGCCTCGACCTGGTCGGCGACCTGCGGCCAGGCCCCGAGCACGGCCCGGGTGGCGACCCCGGCCGACCGGGCGCTGGCCGTGAACGACTCGAGCATGCCCGGGATGGCGTCGACGCCGACGATGAGCCCGACCTTTGGCACCAGGCCGAGGCTGGAGGCGCCGCCGCCCACGCCGACGTCGAGGACCGAGCCTCCCTCGGGGAGCGCCTCGAGGGCGCGACGGCGCGACGGGCGCACCGGCTGCCTGGCATCCTCGTCGGGCTTCCACCGGAACCGCTCGGGCTCGAGGGCGATGACGGGCTCGGGGGCTCCGGCGGCGATGGCCTCCGGCACGGCCGAGTGGCGGAGGAGCTGGCGCCAGCGGTCGCCCGGACCGGTGGTGGAGGCGGTCACTCAGACCCGCAGCGAGAACGTTCCGGTGGCGTCGATGAAGACGCCGGCGCCACCACCGCCCAGCTGGGTGCAGGTGAAGCTGCCATCGACCCCTTGGGCCGAGAGGCCCTTCAGCTCGACCTTGCAGCGGTTGCGGGCCGAGTCGGCGAAGGCCGGGCCGCTCGACCCCTCGGGCTCGATGCGGACGAAGGCGCTGGGGCTGGGCTTGCACGGGTCGCCGCCCGACAGGTTGACGAAGAGCAGCTTGCCCGACGCGTCCTTCCACTCCCCCTTGACGCCGCCGCTCGAGGCCACGAGCTCGCTGCGGCTGCGCCGCTGCACGGCCAGGTCGAACCGCCCCTCTCCCGGGCCGGACGTCACCTCGACAGTGGCGAGGCCGGAGCTGTACCTGAGGTCCTTGGGAGGGACCGAGCACCCTCGGGGCAGCGGTCCAGACGGCGTCGAGGACCCTGACGAGAGCGAGGTCGAGGTCGAGGAGAGAGCGGTCGTCGTCGATGCGGTGGGCGCGCCGCTGCTCGAGCAGGCGGCGAGCGCAACGGCACCAACGAGGGTGATGGAGGCGCGAGCGGCACGGACCACGTCTCCTGGGCCTCAGCCGCCGGTCCCGAGGAGCGCAGCCGCGGCAGCGTGGCCCCGGTCTGCGGCCCAGCTGGCGGCGGTGCCGCCGGCGTCGTCCTCCATCGACGGCTCGGCGCCGGCGTCGAGGAGCAGGCGCACCAGCTCGACCGAGCCGCCGGCGGCCGCGCCCATGAGCGGCGTGACGCCGCCCTGCTGACGGGCGTCGACGTCAGCCCCGGCGTCGACCAGGGCGCGTGCGATCTCCACGTCGCCCGCCGCCACGGCCGAGTGCAGGGGCTGGACCTGCAGCCGGTTGGCGGCGGCTTGCGAGGGGTCGGCGCAGTAGGTCAGCAGGGCGGCCACGCAGGCCCGGTTCCCGAAGAAGGCGGCGAGGCCCAGGGGGGAGAAGCCGTCGCCCGCCTCGGCGGTGACCAGGTCGGGGTCGGCGTGGACCAGCGCGAGCAGCCGGCGGTCGTCACCGAGGGCCGCCGCCTCGAACACGTCGAGCGGGCCCAGGTGGGGGCGGAGGAGGTCGACCAGGTCCTGGCGCCGGGCGTAGGCGGCGTGCAGCACTGCGCTGGTGCCCTGGGCGTCACGCGCCGCCGCCGCCTCGGGACCCGAGGCCAGGAGCTCCTGGACCCTGGCCGCGTCACCCTGCTGCACCGCCAGGAGCAGAGCGTCCACTCCTAGCCCCTGAGGGCGGCGGCCAGCTCGTCGCTGGCCGGCGTGGGGCCGGGGTCGAGGCCCTCCTGCTCGGCCAGGTGCAGCGAGCACACGTCGCCCTGGAAGATGAGGTCGAGGAGCTGGGCGGCGTCGCCCTCACCCTCGGCCCGCACCTCCTCGGTGCCGGCCACGACCTCGCCCATCATGGCGTTGACCAGGTCGAAGCGACGGCTGACCTGGGGGTGCTCCTCGTCGTGGCGGAAGTCGACCAACGTCACGAGCTGGCGGGTGGCGTCGCCATGCTGGCCCCAGCCGAGCAGCTCGTCGTAGCCGAGGTCGGGGTGGGTGGAGCAGAAGGCCGGCGACTTGGCGTTCGCGTTGACCTGGCTCTTGAAGCGGCGGGCCGCCACCTCGCCGATGTTGCCGCCGCCGTGGGCCAGGGGGAAGGAGCGGCCGATCCGCCGGGCCAGCGCCTCCATGTCGTTCCCCGGACGGGCCAGCTTGTCCCGCCGCCGCTTCAGCTGCTCGACGGCGCTGCCCACCCAGGCGCGGGCGCCGGGGAACAGGCCGAGGTCCTCGAGCAGGCACAGGGCGGGCACCAGCAGCGACCCGATGGCGGCCCGGGCCGGCGGCAGGTCGGGCGGGAGGGAGACGAGAGGTGACCCCCACTGGCGGCACAGCCCGGCCAGCTGGCCGGGACCGCTGATGCCAACGACGGTGGCCCCGGACACGGCGGCCTCCTGGGCCGACTCGATCACCTCTTCGCTGTTCCCGTCGGCCGAGATGGCGAAGGCCAGGGTGGCCCGGCCCACGAACGGCGGCACGACGTAGGAGCGCACCACCACGACGGGCAGCGGCAGCACCGAGCCGGCCACGGCGAGAAGGGCGTCGCCGGCCAGCCCACCCGTTCCGGCGCCGAGCACCACGACGTGCTCGATGGTCTCAGCCGAAGGCAGGTCGAGGCTGTCGGGAGGGATGACGGCGTCCGCCACCTGCTCGGGCAGGCCGAGAGTGGCTTCCCACAGGCCGAGTGTGTCGAGGCGGCTCATGCGGCGTCAGGCCTCGAACGTCGGGGTGATGCCGTCGGACGCCGCCTTGGCCAGCAGCCGCTCGTGCTCGGCCCCGTCGACCTGCTCGGCCTCGTCGAGGAGCATCACCGGGATCCCGTTGCGGATCGGGTAGCGGCGCTGCAGCCGGGGGTTGTACAGGCTGTCCTCGTCCTCGAAGTAGAGGAGCGGCCCCTTGTCGTCGGGGCAGGCGAGGATGGCCAGCAGCATCCGGTCGAGGGTCATGCGGACGCCTCCTTGGCCAGGCCGAGGACGTACTCGGTCTTCTCCTCGCACTGCTCACGGTCCTTCGCCTCGACGTTCACCCGGAGCAGGGGCTCGGTGTTCGACGCACGCAGGTTCACCCACCAATCGCCGAAGTCGACCGTCAGGCCGTCGAGCTTGTCGATCGTGGCGCCGTCCTGCTCGGTCATCAGCTTCTCGACCTTGGCGATGGTGGCCTGCGGATCGTCGACCTCGGTGTTGATCTCGCCGCTGGCGGCATAGCGCTCGAAGGGCTTGCGCAGCTCAGAGAGCGGCTCCTCGACCTCGCAGAGCAGGCCCAGCACGACCATGGTGGCGATGATCCCGGAGTCGGCCCGGTAGTTGTCGGCGAAGTAGTAGTGCCCCGAGTGCTCGCCGCCGAAGATGGCGCCGGTGTCGGCCATCACCGACTTGATGAAGCTGTGGCCGACCCGTGTGCGCACCGGCTCGCCGCCGTGCTCGAGGATCACCTCGGGGACCGACTTCGAGCAGATGACGTTGTGGAGCACCTTGCCGGTGCCACCGTTGCGGTCGAGGAGCTTGGCCGCCACCATCGCCGTGGTGGTGGAGCCGCTCATGCCGATGCCCTTGTCGTCGACCAGGAACACCCGGTCAGCGTCGCCGACGAAGGCCAGGCCGACGTCAGCCCCCACCTCGAGGACCCGGGCCTGCAGGTCGACGATGTTGTCCGGGTTGATGGGGTCGGCCGGGTGGTTGGGGAAGGTGCCGTCGAGCTCGGGGTACAGGTACTCGACGTCGAAGTCGAGCCCGCCGAACACCGCCGGGGCGATCAGGCCGCCCATCCCGTTGGCGCAGTCGGCCACGATCCGCAGCCGCCGCGTGGCGCCCGACCCGAAGAAGCCGCGCACGTGGGCGGCAAAGTCCTCGAGCAGGTCCTGCTCGGTGCGGGTGCCCCGGCTTCCGGCGGCGGGCGGGCCGCCCTGAGCCGCCACCTCCTTGATCTCGGCCAGGCCGGTCTCCTGACCCACCGGCCGGGCGCCTGACAGGCACAGCTTGATGCCGTTGTACCTGGCGGGGTTGTGGCTGGCGGTGAACATGGCGCCAGGTGCGTCGAGGGCGCCGGCGGCGTAGTAGAGGTAGTCGGTGGAGGCCAGCCCGAGGTCGACGACGTCGACCCCCTGGTCGAGGGCGCCTTCGGTGAAGGCGGAGCCGAGGTCGACCCCGGAGGGCCGCATGTCCCGGCCGACGACGATGCGTGAAGCCTTGGTGAAGGCGGCGAACGCGCCGCCCACGGCCCGGGCCACCTCGGCGTCCAGCTGCTCGGGGACCGTCCCACGAATGTCGTAGGCCTTGAAGATCGCGTCGAGGGGCAGCATGCGGTAGGCGACCCTAGTGGGCCAACATGTCGCTCCTGTGTCTGAAGTCGAGCTCTCCGTCGTGATGCCTGCGCACAACGAGGAGGACCTCCTCGACAAGGCGGTGCGCGCCGTCGTCGACGGCCTGCGGGACCGCGACCGGCCCTTTGAGGTGCTGGTCGTCGAGAACGGCAGCGGGGACCGCACGGCCGAGGTGGCCGAGGCCCTGGCCGCCGAGGTGCCCGAGGTCGTGGCCCTCTCCTCGCCCGAGCCCGACTACGGGCGGGCCCTCCGCGCCGGCTTCCTCGCCGCCCGGGGCGAGGTGATCGTCAACTTCGACGTCGACTACGTCGACCTCGCCTTCCTCGACGCCGCCCTGACCGAGGTCACGGCCGAGAGCGGGCCGGTGATCGTCGTCGGCTCCAAGCGGGGCGCCGGGGCCAGGGACGAGCGGGTCCTCGCCCGCCGCCTGGTCACCACCGTGTTCTCCCTCGTGCTCCGCTTCGGCTTCGGCCTCCACGTGAGCGACACCCACGGGATGAAGGCGATGCGCCGCAGGCCGCTGGTCCCGGTGGTCGAGGCCTGCCGCTTCGGCACCGACCTGTTCGACACCGAGCTGGTGCTGCGGGCCGAGCGCTCGGGCCTGCCCACCGCCGAGCTGCCGGTCACCGTCGAGGAGCTGCGGCCCTCACGGACCCCGATCGCCCGCCGCATCCCCCGCACGCTCGGCGGGCTCGTGCGGCTGCGGGTCGCCCTCTGGCGCGAGCGTCCCTGACCCCACCGGGACCAGCTCGCGCTCGTCGTCGACATCCTCCCCCGCGGCCGGGGGCGGCTCCGGATCGGGGGCGGGGGCGCCCACCACGTCGTCGGCGGCGGTGCTCGTGCGGGTGTGGCGACCGCGTCCCGGCCGCCAGGCCAGCGGCCCCGTGTCGGCCCGGCGGCGGTTCAGCACCACGGCACCGACCAGGCCGAGGAGCGTCAACGCCCAACCGAGGCCCTCGGCCCAGGTGTACCCGTAGGTGAGCGTGACGTGGTTCTTGGTGGGGATGACCACCATGAGGTTCGGGGTGACCCGGTAGGGCCCCTTGGCTCCGTCCAGCTTCCAGTTGGGGAAGTACGACACCTTGACGAGCACCGGCACGCCCACCTGGTCGACGTCGAAGGTGAGCGAGCTGTTGCCCTGGCGGATCCCGCTGACCACCGCCTGCTGGTCGATGGCCTGGCGGGGGAGATCGCCGGAGCCGACGGCGCGGAAGCGCTCGTCGGGTGAGGCGTCGTCGGGCGAGGCAGGAGCCGGCGACACCCGCGGCCACGAGCTGGGCCCGTCGGTGGCGATGAGGACGTCGGCCTGGGACGGGTCGGAGAACCAGCCCTTCATGGCCATCGCCTTCCAGGCCGTCTCCGAGCTCGGCAGCCCGGTCACCACGGCGGGGGTCGTGCGCAGGGGCTGGACCAGCTCGGCACCCTGCACCTCGTAGACCTTCCACGTGCGCTGCTCGACGCCCGAGCTGTAGCTCACCTGGTGGGGCTGGCTCTCGGCCACCAGCGCCAGGCGGGGGTCGACGTCGGCCTGCGCCTGGGCCTCGGGGGAGATCGCCATGTAGTAGCGGTCGCCCATCAGCTGCATGCGCGGGATGCCCACGTTGGCCAGGTCGAGCGGTGTGTAGGGCAGGCCCCGCTGCGGGTTGGACGGCTGCTGGGACACCGACCCGGCCTTCAGGAAGTGGGCGGCGGTGGTGGGCGACGACTCGAAGTACAGGCCCTCGGAGGACCCGATGCAGCTCTTCGTCCAGTAGGGAAGGAGCATGAGCGCCATCGGCGTGCCCATGGCGTCGAGCTCGGGCTCGTACTCCCACATGGCCCGGCCGCAGCCCCGCTCCTGACCGAGCCGGTCCATCGTCTTCACGACGTCGAAGTACTCGACCTTCCGGGACTTCTCGCCCACCCGCTCCGGCCCGTCGCCCACGCCCTCGTACCCGACGAAGTTCCACCGGGCCCAGTCGTCGATGTAGGTGCCCGTGCTCTTGATCGGCAGCCACGAGTGGTCGAAGGGGGCAGCCACCCACCCGAGCACGAGGAAGGCGGCGACGGTGGGCACCAGGATCTGCGGCACCGCCCGGAACCCGGCGGCACGCTCTCGCATCGTGTCGGACCGGTGCTCGAGGGTGTCAGCCGCCAGGTGCAGGCGGGAGGCGCCGGCCAGGCCCAGGGCGGCGGTGAGGTGGGCCAGCATCCGGGCCTCGCCGGCCTGCTGCCGGGCCGTGGCCACCGCACCGGGTTCCACCGTCCGGTCGAGCCGCCGCCACAGCCGCTCCGAGCGGACGGCGAGCTGGTCGGCCACCGACTGGAGGCGGGCGGCGCCGGCCAGCCCCAGGGCCCGGCCGATGCCCGCCAGCTGGCGCGACTGGCGGGCCCGGTCGTCGGCCTCGGCCACCTCAGCCAGGTCCGGTGCGGCGAACAGGCGCCGCAGCAGGGCGATGATGCCGAGGGCCACCTCGGCCACCAGGCAGGCGGTCAGGAGGTACAGGCAGAGGTACCAGAACGGCAGCATGCGGGCGTTCCACAGCTTCCCGGCGGCGTCGGGGTCGCTGCTGGTGGGGCCGGGCATGAAGCGGAACGCCAGCGCCGCGGTGAGGGCCGTGTAGGTGAGGACGGTGCCGAGGCGGCGGCCCTTGATCAACGAGATCAGCGCCCCGGCGAAGGCGGCGTAGACCAGCCAGCGGAGGGCCAGGGGGTCGAGGCCGCTCTGGCCCACGGCGGTGAGGTCGGCGTCGGTACCGGTCTGGGAGAAGAGGTCGACGATGACGTCAGCGGCGCCGGTGGCGGCCAGAGCCGCCGCGACGCCGAAGGCCACTGCGGCGGCGGCGTACCAGCGCCAGAGGGTGACGACGCCCAGGTAGACCCCGAGCCCCACGCCGACGGGGACGGACATGCGCAGGAGGAACTCCTCGGGGCCGCCGAGCGAGCGCCCGACAAGAGGGAGCCCGTAGCGCTCGATCTTCTCCCAGCCCATGTCGTTGGTGTACGCCAGGCGCACGGCGAACGGCACCAACCAGAAGCCGGTGACCGCCATGCCGAGCACGCCGACGGTGGCGGCGACGGCGAAGCGCTTGACCCTGGGCCCGATGAGCACCATCACCGTGGCGGCCACGATCACGAAGATCGTGGGCAGGATGTGGCAGAGCGCGGTGCAGCCGAGGAGCACGATCGCCCAGCCCCGGTGCTTCCCGGTGTCGAGGCTCCTGGCGAGCACGCCCAGGAAGAGCAGGCCGAAGGACAGGCTGATCGAGAAGGAGAACTCGCCGGCCAGCGTGCTGCCCACGTTGCCGCCGTAGATCGTCCAGCCCCGGTCGAACAGGAACGGCACCGTGGCGACGGCCAGGCAGGCGGCGTAGGGGCGGCGCATCCCGCTGAGCGCCCCGAAGGCGGCGGCGGAGATCGGCAGGGTGACGAGCCCGACGACGGTGACCAGCTTGAAGGCGACGCCGTACGGCAGCACGAAGCTGAGCAGGGCGATGATGAGGCTGGGCAGCGGGAAGTAGAACGTCAGCGCCGGGAAGCCGGCATACCAGTCCATCGTCCAGCCGGTGATCCGGCCTTGCGGGAGCAGCGTGTCGCGCAGGTAGGCGGGGCCCCAGACGTGGGCGCCCATGTCCCCGCCGGACGGCGTCGTGTTGCGCAACAGGAGGTGGGGCTGGAGGTGCAGCCACACGAAGACGCAGCAGCAGGCCACGACGGCGATGTTGGCGATCGTGACGAGCTGCCTGGTCGTGGGCGGCTGGAGACCGCTGATCCTGCGTGGCACCGGCCCATCCTGCCGCACAGGCGGGCCCAGGGCGGGTCAGGGGTGGGCGGAGGCGAGCGCCAGCACGGCGCCGAGGTCGACGGGATCACCGTTGCGGTCCCACCAGCGTCGGTCGCAGGTGGAGCAGGCATGCATCGTCACGGTGACGTCACCGAGGCGGACGTCGATCTCGACCAAGTGATTCGAGCAGTGCGGGCACATGCCCACGAACCTCGGCCGGCGGCCATCCCACCTGAGCGGAACGGGCCACTTGACCCAGGACGATTCGGACGGGACGGCATGCAGGACCTGCCCGCTGGCTCACCGCAGGGCCAGAAGGGTGACCACCGTCACGGCGTTGAACGTGGCGTGGGCCACGATGCTGGCCGCCAGGCGGCCGGTGCGGAGGACCAGCACCGACAGGGCCAGCCCGAACAGGCCGAGCATCCCGATCTGGACGAGGAGGACGCGGCCAGGGGCCGGCTCGAAGTCGTAGTGGACGGCGCCGAAGACCAGGCTGGCGACGAGCAGGGCCAGGACCAGCCCGGCCCCCGCCCCGGGCCGGGCGATGCGTCGCAGCGACCCGAACAGCAGGCCCCGGAAGAACACCTCCTCAGCGACCGGGGTGACGACGCACAGGACGACGACCAGCAGGATCACCGCGGCCGGACCCTGGGCCCGGTCGATCACCTCTCGCGCCTTCTCCTCCAGCTCGTCCTGCTGACCCGAGGTGAGGACGACCGAGGAGACCAGGCCCGTGAGCAGGGTCGAACCGAGGCCGACGATCACCCCGAGGGGGAGGTCGAGCCAGCGGGCCGAGAGCCCGAGGGGGCTCCGGGCACCGTCGCCTCCGCCGCCATCGCGGGACTGCGCCAGCCGGGACCACAGGAGGGGGAGCACCAGGAAGCCGACCCACAGCCCGGCCGACGTGACCACGGCGAAGCCGAAGTCGAGCCTGGCCTCGCCCTGGTCGAGGCCACGGGCCAGCCCGTACAGGGCGCCGAGCAGGGAGGCGGCGAAGAGGCCGCTGATGAACGAGGCCGCCGCCACGGCGAGGCCGACCCAGCCGAGCCTTCGCCGCCCCGGGTCATCCTCTGGCGGCGCGACGTCGGGTCCGGCGTCGGTGGGTGCGGCCATGGCCTCAGGGTAGGAGGAGGCGTGTCCGGCCGCCGAGCGGCGCCGGCGGCTGGAGGACGGGCTAGGAGGCGAGGAGGGAGCGGGTGTGGCGGACCACCGGCGCCACCCGGCGGTCGACCATGGTCCAGCCGGTCGGCAGGCGGAGGCGGTTGGCGTGGCTGACGCACAGCGACCAGCCGCCCTCGCCGCCGGGATCGTCGACCCAGGCGGTGGCGCCGGCGTGGTCGTAGGTGAGCCGAGCGGCGGTGGGGTCGCCGCACCCTGGCTTGCAGCACCGCATCGGGTCGGGCACGCCCTTCACGTTACGCCGCGACGTGCCGCCTGAGGCGGACCCGCCGCCTGCTGCTTCGGGCGCGCACCCGGCGGTGGGTGTCCCACCCGCGGAATAGCATCGCCGTGTGGCCCGCTCGCCCAACGACCTGCGGCCCACCGGTCTGCCGGTTCGCCCCCCGAGCAGCCCCCGGTCCACCAGGTGGCGGTGGGTGGCGGTGGCGCTCGTCCTGCTGGTGGTGGTCGCCCTGCTCCTGGCGCGCCGGCCGGGCGACGACCGTCGGGAGATCGGCTATCCCGAGCTGATCGGGCCACTGGTCGGCGACCGCTCGGTGGCCAAGACGGTGGTGAGCAACGGATCCGGCCGGATCGAGGGCGAGCTGCGGGACGGCACTCGGTTCACCAGCCAGGGGCCGCAGCCGGCCATCGAGGGGGACCTCAGGAGGCTGCGCGACGCCGGGACCGAGGTCACCTTCTCCACGACGTCGCCCAACCCCCTGCTGTCGTTCCTCCCGCTCCTGCTGACGCTGGGCGCGGTGGTCGGCCTCTACCTGTGGATGGGTCGACGGGCCCAGAGCCAGCTCGGTGGGGTCATGTCGATCGGGAGGAGCCGGGCGAAGCTGTACTCCGCCGAGCGCCCGAAGACGACGTTCGCCGACGTGGCTGGATCCGTGGGCGTGAAGCAGGAGATCAAGGAGGTGGTCGACTTCCTGCGAGACCCGGGGGTCTTCAAGGCGATCGGCGCCAAGATCCCGAAGGGGGTGCTGCTCGTCGGGCCGCCGGGCACGGGCAAGACCCTGCTGGCCCGGGCGGTGGCCGGCGAGGCCGGGGTGCCGTTCTTCTCCATCGCGGGCTCGGACTTCGTGGAGATGTTCGTGGGCGTCGGCGCCTCGCGCGTCCGTGACCTGTTCGAGCAGGCCAAGCAGAACGCGCCGTGCATCATCTTCATGGACGAGATCGACGCTGTCGGTCGTCACCGTGGCGCCGGCATGGGCGGTGGGCACGACGAGCGCGAGCAGACCTTGAACCAGCTCCTCGTCGAGATGGACGGGTTCGAGTCCAAGGACAACATCATCATGATCGCGGCCACGAACCGGCCCGACATCCTGGACCCCGCCCTCCTGCGCCCGGGCCGCTTTGACCGCCAGATCGCCGTGGACCGCCCGGACCGTAAGGGCCGTGCCCGCATCCTTGACGTCCACACCCGCGGCAAGCCGCTGGCCAAGGACATCGAC
>JBKJUI010000080.1:0-6871 GCA_046590775.1 Acidimicrobiales bacterium | reverse complement strand
CGTGGAGGGGCTGTCGCTGTTCCCCAACCTGGTGAGCATGATGGCGGTCGACGCCTTTGGCCCTCTCGGCTGGCGGCTCCCGCCCACCGGGGCCTTCGGGCCGGTGCTGGCGGCGCGACGCATCGACCACGAGCTGGCCGGTGGCCACCAAGCCGTGCGGGCTGCGGCCATGGAGGACGTGGCCCTGGCCCGCAGCTACCGGCGCGCCGGTCTCCCGGTGACGGTCAACGCCGGCCGGGGCACAGCCAGCTTCCGGATGTACCGGGGGGGCCTGCGCAGCATCGTCGAGGGCTGGACCAAGGGCCTGGGCGACGGGGTCCGCCGGGTCCGCCCCCTCACGCTCCTCGCCGTGGCCGCCTGGCTGTCCGGAGCGGCCAGCGTCCCCCTGCTGCTGGCCACCAACCCGGTGCTCGGCGCCGCGCTCTGGCTGGCCTACGCCGCCCAGCTGGCATGGGTGGCCCGCCGGGTCGGGCGCTTCCCGGTGTGGTGCTGGGCCGTCTTCCCGGTGTCGCTGGCCTTCTTCTTCGCCATCTTCCTGCGGTCGGTCCTGGCCGTGCTGCTCCGGCGCGGCGTCACCTGGAAGGGTCGTCGGCTGGAGGTCTGACGGGCGATCTCGGGTCCATTGGGGCGCGCTGCTGCCCTATCGGGCACCGGATGCTACGGTCCCGCGCGGGCGGAGGTGCAAGTGGAAGGATCTACCGAAAAGGAACGTTCCGCCGGAAAGCCGGTGCCCATCGCGAAGGTGCGCGTGCCTGCGGCCCGCGGCCTCGGCCGGGCCCGCCTCGACGGGATCCTCGGCACCGTCTTCGAACATCGGCTGGCGCTGGTGGTGGCCCCCGCCGGCTCGGGCAAGACCACGCTGCTGTCGCACTTCGCCGCCGGCGCCGGCTGCCCGGTGGCCTGGTACCGGGCCGAGGCCTCCGACGTCGCCGAGGCCTCCCTGCTCCGCAACCTGGAGCGGGCCTGCGCCGAGGCGCTGGACGGGGTGCGCACCGGCTGGACCAGCGTCGAGGATGCCGCCGCCGCTCTCGACCAGCACCCGGCCCCCAGGGCGGCCCTCGTGGTCGACGACCTCCACACGCTGCACGGCACCCCGGCCGAGGCGGCGCTCGGGCAGCTTCTCAGCTACCTCCCCGTCGGCTTCGCCCTGGTCGTCGGCACGCGCCGCAGCCCGTCCTTCGCCCTGTCCAGGCTGCGGATCCAAGGCGAGCTGCTCGAGGTCGGCGCCGATGACCTGCGGTTCCGGGCCTGGGAGGTCGAGCAGCTGTTCAAGACGGTGTACGACCAGGTGCTGGCCCCATCCGACCTGTCGACCCTCATCCGCAGCACCGAGGGCTGGGCCGCCGGCCTCCAGCTGTTCCACCTGGCCAGCCAGGGCAAGTCCGCGGCCGACCGCCATCGCCTGGTCAAGGGGCTCGGCTCCCGCACCCGGCTCGTGCGCGAGTACCTGGCCGACAACGTCCTGGGCGAGCTGCCCGAGGATCTGCGCGACTTCCTGGTCGGCAGCTGCGTCCTGTCGACGCTGTCAGGGGACCTCTGCGACGAGCTGTTGGGCCGCGAGGGCAGCGAGGCCATCCTCCAGGACCTGGAGCGGCGCCAGCTGTTCTGCGTGCCGCTCGACGAGCAGGGCCGGTACCGCTACCACGAGGTGCTGCGCGGCCACCTCGAGGCGGCCGTGGTCGACCAGGTCGGCGAGGTCGCCGCCCGCGACCGCTACCGGGCCGCCGGCGGACTCCACGAGAAGGGCAACGACCCGGTCGGCGCCATCCGGGCCTACTGCCGGGCCGAGGACTGGGAGGCGGTCGGTCGGCTCCTCGGCTCCCAGACCGAGGCCCTGGTCGGGGACCCGGGGGCGTGGGTCGACGGCCTGCCGGCCGCCGTGGTGGCCGACGACCCGTGGCTGGTGCTGGCCTCAGCCCGGCGGGCGGTGGCCCATGGGCGACTCCGCAGCGCGTTCGAGGCCTACGCCGGGGCCGACCGGGCCTTCGGGGTCGGGCGCGGCGGCGAGTCGGCCCGGGCCGAGCGAGCCCTGCTGCGACCGTGGATCGACGTGCGCCCCGACCGGCAACCGAGCTGGAGCAGCTTGCTGCGTGCCGCCACCGTGCGGGACGCGGCGTCGGTCGCCCGTGACGCCACCACCCTCGTCGGCCCCGTCGGCCGCTTCGTCCAGGGCTTCGCCACGCTGCTGGCCGGCCGGCCCGACGACGGCCAGGCCATCCTGCTGTCCACCGCAGCCCACCCGCAGGCTGAGCCCGTGCTGGCGTTCGCCGCCACTGCCGTCGCCGCCCTGGCTCCGCTGTGGGGCGCTCAGGGCACGGTCGACGCCGCCACCATCGACGAGCTGGCCGAGGCGCTGGGCGTCCCCTGGGCCCAGCGGGTCAGCGCCGCCATCCTGGCGCTGAGCGGCCCCGGGCCGGTGCCCGAGGATCTCCGTCGATCGTTCGACATCGAGCTCGATGACTGGGGTGGGGCCCTCTTCGCCCTCCACGCCGGGATGGCTGCGGTCCGGAACGGGCACCCGGCCGTGGTCGTGCTCGACGAGGCCAGCGCCCGCCTGCGGTTCCTCGGCGCCGACCTGCTCGAGGCCTGGGCCCGGGCCGCGCTGGCCCACGCGCTCGCCGCCGACGGGCGCCCCGAGGCGCTCGAGTCGGCTCGCCAGGCCGCTGAGGACGCCCGCCGCGTCGGCGCCCACGGCGCCGCCGTTCTGGCCCTGCTGGCGGCGGTCACCGCCGCTCCCGACGAGGCCGACACGTGGCTGCTGCGGGCCCGCTCCGCCGCGGCCGCCTTCGGCCTGCCCGAGCCAGCACGTCCGGCCCTGCCCCACCGCGGTCTCGCCGGGCCCTCCAGGGAGTCGGTCGGGGCCGCCGGGGCCGGCGTTGCGGCTGATGCCGTCGTGGTCGACGCGCCGCCCGTACGGCTGCGCGTCCTCGGGCAGTTCCAGCTGGAGGTGGGCGGCCACCCCGTCGACCTCAGCGCGGTGAAGCCCCGGGCCCGTACCGCCCTGCGCCTGCTCGCCCTGCACGTGCCCCGGTCGGTCCACCGTGAGGTGCTGTGCGAGGCCCTGTGGCCCGAGGCCGATCTCGACTCGGCCACCCGCAACCTGCAGGTCGCCGTCTCCTCGCTCCGCCAGAGCCTCGAGCCGGGGGTCGTCCGCGGGGCTCACACGCTCGTGGTGCGTGACGGCGACGCCTACCGGCTGGCCCTGCCCGAAGGGTCCGACGCCGACCTCGTCGCTTTTGCCGCCGATGTCGAGGCCGGGCGGGCGGCGCACGGTGCCGGTGACCGTCCGGCGGCGGTCGAGGCCTTCGAGCGGGCGATGGACCGCTACGCCGGCGACGTGCTGCCCGAGGACGGCCCGGCCGAGTGGGTGGTCGGGCCTCGCGACCGGCTCCGGGTCGACGCCGCCGACGTCGCCGCCCGCCTGGCCGGCATGGCCCTCGAGGACGGCGACGCCGAGGCGGCCTGCGTCGCGGCCGAGCGGGGCCTCAGGGTCGACCGCTACCGCGACGACCTGTGGCGCCGCCTGGTCGACGCCCACCGGGCCCGGGGCGACCAGGCTTCAGCCGCCCGCGCCGAGCGGGACTACGCCCAGGTCCTCGAGGAGCTGGGCGTCGACTGATCGGGCCTCGACCTGCGCTCGGTCAGCTCACCTTGCACTTCGCGCCCGGAGCCGGGGCCGGGGAGCCGAAGAACTGCACGTCGCTCACCGCCACCTGGGTGCCGCCGTTCTGGCTGGCGAAGGTGTCGAGGATGGCGACCTCCACCGACTGCACCTCCTTCTTGGCCTTCACCTTCAGCAGCTGGTCCTCCTTGGCGACGTTCGTCTCGAGGTTGAAGCGCTCCTGATTGCCGACCGCCTGGCCCTTGTCGTTCTTGAAGGTGAGCACCACGGTCTTGGGCGTCGGCTGGGAGTTCGGGTTCTTCGCCTTTGGCAGCCCGGGGAAGAAGTGGATCTGGCGGACTGTGGACGGGCCGAAGAACTCGACGGTCAGCGTGGTGAGACCGGGCGGCGGCGCCGGCGGAGGTGGGGACGGCGGCGCCAGCCAGAAGGTGGCCGGGTTGGAGTCGAAAGCCTTCACCACCGGTTGCTCGGGAAGCTCGGGCAGCGAGGAGCTGGCGCTCCTCAGGGCGACGTTCCTCACCGGCGGCTTGATGACGGCCTGGAGCTGCTGCTTCTTGCACGAGGCGAAGTCGGTGACCTTGGTGCGCAGGGCCGGGATGGCGGCGATGCCGAGCACGCCGGCGACGGCGATGAGGGCTGCGGCCATCCGGAAGTAGCCGAGGACCTTCCTGGTGGTGCGCTTGCGCTGGGTCTTCTTCGTCGGCCGGCCCGGACCGGTGGGGCGGGGCGGCGGCACCTTCTTCCTGCTCCGCCCGAAGAACCGCTTCCACCAGGGGAGCCTGGGCTCCACGACAGCAGCGACGAGCGAGGCGCCGCACTGGCGACAGAACTTCCGGGCCGGGTCGTTGCCGGCGCCGCAGCTGCCGCAGACCAGGTCGCCGGGCTTGGGCGGTGCGTGCGGCGCCGAGGGCTTGGGGGCGAAGCGCTTGGCCTCGGCCGCACCCGGCAGCTGGGCGGACGGGGCCACCGGCCCGGACGGGGCTGGTGTCGGCGTCGGCGCCGGGCCCCAGCGACCGCTGTCGGTCGGCGCCTGCACCTGCCCGGGGGGAGGGGTCGGGGTCGGTGCCGCTTCGACCGGCTGCTCGAAGAGGGCGGCTGCGGCCTCCTGCCGCTTCCTGAACGCCTCGCGCTCGGCCACCTCGGCCTGCTGTCGAGCCCGCTCGGCTGCGTAGCGGCGGGCGTTCTCGGCCTCCTGCCGGGTTCTCGAGGCGGCCTCGGCGTCGGGGACCACGTCGAAGGAGTCCGACGGCGTCGGCGTGGGTATCGGTGTCGGTGCCGGCGTGGGCAACGGCGTCGCTGCCGTCACCGAGACCGGGCCCGCCTGCTGGTCGACCTGGGCGGCCGGGATTTGCCCGACCGCGGGGGTGGCCGGGGTCGGGGGGGACTGCGGCGTGGCCGGGGTCGCCACGGTCGGGGGAGCGCCCGGCGCGTTCTGGGCTCCGGGCGTGGGGGGCGGTGGGCGGAGCGGCGGCGGTCCAGCCGGCTGAGGGGGCGGGGCTGGGTGTGGCGGAGCGCCGGCGTCGGGCGGCGCCTGGGCGGCCGACGGGCCGGCACCAGAGGGAGGGGCGGCAGGTTGCGGTGGTGCGGATTGCGGTGGTGCGGATTGCGGTGGTGCCGGCTGCGGCGGTGCGGATTGCGGTGGTGCGGATTGCGGTGGTGCCGGCTGCGGCGGTGCGTGCTGCTGCGGTGGTGCCGGCTGCGGCGGCGCGGGTTGCGGTGGCGAGGCTTGCGGCGGCGGTGCGGCGGGTGGCGGGGATCCCCCGGCGGCAGGCGGTCCAGGCTGGGGGGGCCGGGGCGGCGGGAGCGGGGCGGGCGCGCCTCCCGGCGCCTGGCCCGGAACCGGCGCATCACCTGTCGGCCGGGGGGCCGCCCCCGGTGCAGGCGCCCCCTGCCCCTGGTCGAGGACGACGGCCTTCACCCGCTGGATGAGGCCGGGCCGGGAGGGGTCGGCCTCCGCCACCGGCTCTGGCTCTGGCTCTGGGGGAGGGGGCGCCGGCTCGGCGACGCGTGTTCCGTCCCAGGCCAGGAAGGCACCGCAGGATCCGCAGAAGGTCTCGGTGTCACCGTTCTGGTGGTTGCACTTGTTGCAGATGATCATGTGCGGACGATCTCGATCGTGTGCACCAGGTGGGCGGGCTTGGCCGTGGTGATCAGCTCGTGCAGGCGCGACTCATCGACGTCGCGGCCGGACGGCACGGTGACGCGGACGTGCAACGAGGGCTCGGCCGACCCCGGCAGCGGGCCGGTGGGTCCCTCGGAGTACGAGGTCCCACCGTTGTCGATGATCTCGGGCTCGACGTCGCAGTACAGGCGGATCACGTCGGCCAGGCCCTTCTTGGTGCCCCGCCAGCGGTACAGGTTGACGGCGCTTCGCACCTGCTCGCGCTGCTTGTGCTCGGGCCAGGTCTCGTCGAGGTCGATCCCGACCCAGCTGGCCATCCACTCGAGAAAGTCGCGCGGGGCCAGCATGGGGTCGAAGTAGGCGTCGAGGTTGTCGAGGGCCAGCATCACCGGGGCGATCACCTCGTCGAGGGCGTCGGTGAAGCGGAGGGCGAAGTCGTCCTCCTCCTGGTACATCGCCGGCAGGGTCTCCCCGATCGGGTGGGAGCTGGTCAGCCCTTCGATGAGTCCACGCACCGACGTCCTCCGTTCTTCCGTGCTGCTCGCATGTCCAGGGTGTCGGAGGGCCTGATGGTAGACGGCCCTTCTCGCGTCACGTCGCCAGCGGCGGCAGGACCCGGCACTGGTGGTCGAAGGAGTAGGGGAGGGCGTGGCGGTTGATGGTCAGCCGGTCCACCGGCTCCCGGCTCTTCTCCTCGGTCTGCGGGTTGGCTCCGAAGAGGAAGCACTCCTCGACCAGCTCGACGCCCCGCACCCTCTGGAGCACGGCGTACACCTCGCCCCGCGCCACCTGCCGCCCGAAGGGCCAGCCCTTGCCCTCGGGCCCACCGGTGATCGGGTGGAAGTGGCGGTACATGGCCCGCAGGCAGTCGCGCTCCACCCGCATCGGGTCGGCCTTGGCCCGGGCCCGGACCTGGGCCACCACGCTGAAGCCCGTGTATCGGGCCGACTCGACGTTGATCCGGGTGCCCAGGACCCGCCGCTCCTCGAGGTAGTCGCGGATCTTCGCCTTCAGGTCGTCGGGCGGCACCAGGTCCTCGAAGCGGATCCGGCCGAGCTCGTCCTCGGATGGCGACGGCACGATCAGCACCCGCACCCCTCCGGCGTCGGTCCCGGTGGAGGCGGGGT
>JBKJUI010000008.1:0-4664 GCA_046590775.1 Acidimicrobiales bacterium | reverse complement strand
GGTGTCGTTGGTCATGTGCTCAGAGTGCGCCGGCCTTGCCTCGGGCACGAGAGTGGTCACCACTCTCTTGCGTCGTAGTTTTGCGGATGTGGGGCGGGGGGCGGCGGTCGTGGGGTTCGGGGCCGGGGTGGGGGTCGGCTCCGTGGCGCTCTGGGCGTTGGGGCCGGACCTCTCGCGGCCGGCGCTGCGGCGGGTGAACGCTCGGGGGCGGACGGTGGCGACGGCCGGGGGGATGGCGCCGCTGGCCAGTGTGGTCGGGGCGGCGGCGCTCAACGGGTTGCGTCGGGGTGGGAGCTGGAGGGCGGCGGCGGTGGCCTGCGGGGGGCTCGGCGGCGCCGGCCTGGTCGACGACCTGGTGGGGGAGCGGGGCGGGACCGGAGGGCCACGTGGGCTGGGCGGCCACCTGGGGGAGCTCCGGCGGGGGCGGGTCAGCACGGGGATGGTGAAGGTCGTCGTCGGGACGGTCAGCGGCATGGGGGCAGCGGCGGCGACGGCCCGAGGGCGGTCGCCGCTCCAGGTGGTGGAGGGCGGTGCGGTGGTCGCCCTGGCCGCCAACCTCGGGAACCTGCTCGACCGGGCACCGGGGAGGACGACGAAGGTGGCCTTGCTCGCCGGCGCCGCCCTCGTCGCTGGCGACCTCCTGCCATCCGGGCCGGCCTTCGCCCTCGGGGCGACGGCGGCGACCCTGCCCGACGACCTCGGGGAGCGGGTCATGCTGGGCGACACCGGCGCCAACCTGGTGGGAGCCGCCGTCGGGGTGGCGCTGGTCGACGGGCTGAGCCCGGTCGGCCGCCGGGTGGCCCTCGGAGTCCTGCTCGGCCTCACGCTGGCCAGCGAGCGTTGGTCGTTCAGCCGGGTCATCGCGTCGACCCCGCCGCTGGCCTGGGCCGATGGCCTGGGACGTTCACCTCTCTGACTCGCAGAGCCTCCCCAGCCCCACCCCGGGGGCACGGTAGGTTGGGGGCCCGTGCGCTCAAGCGGGCGCCACGGAGGTCGGACGGCAGTGACAAAGCACATCTTCGTCACCGGAGGGGTGTCCAGCTCGCTCGGCAAGGGGCTCACCGCCGCCTCGCTGGGGCGGCTGCTCAAGAGCCGGGGCCTCCGGGTCACCATCCAGAAGCTCGACCCGTACATCAACGTCGACCCGGGGACGATGAACCCGTTCGAGCACGGCGAGGTGTTCGTCACCGACGATGGCGGCGAGACCGACCTCGACCTCGGGCACTACGAGCGCTTCATCGACGAGTCGCTGACCCGCACCTCGAACGCCACCACGGGCTCGATCTACTCCACCGTCCTGGCCAAGGAGCGGCGGGGTGACTATCTGGGCAAGACCGTGCAGGTCATCCCCCACATCACCGACGAGATCAAGGACCGCATCCGCCGCCTGGGCGAGGGCGGCGACGTCGACGTGGTCATCACCGAGGTCGGAGGCACGGTCGGCGACATCGAGATCCTCCCCTTCCTCGAGGCGCTGCGGCAGCTGCGCAAGGACGCCGGCCGCGACAACGTCTGCTACATCCACGTGACGCTGGTGCCCTTCCTCGGGCCCACCGGCGAGCAGAAGACCAAGCCGACCCAGCACTCGGTCACCGAGCTGCGGAGCCGGGGCATCCAACCCGACGTCATCGTCTGCCGCAGCGACCGGCCCATCAGCGAGAGCCTCAAGCGCAAGGTCAGCATGCTGTGCGACGTGCCTCCCGAGGCCGTGGTCTCCGCCGTCGACGCCCGGAACATCTACGAGCTGCCGCTCATCCTCCACCAGGAGGGACTCGACAAGGTCGTGGCCGAGCTGCTGCGCCTCGAGGAGCTGCCGGCCCACCGCGACTCCGACCTCTCCACCTGGGAGCGGCTGGTCGAGCGGGCCGACGCCGACGGGCCTCTGGTCAGGATCGGGCTCATCGGCAAGTACGTCGACCTGCCCGACGCCTACCTGTCGGTCACCGAGGCGCTGCGCCACGCAGGGTTCCAGACCGGCGCCAAGGTCGAGGTCGAGTGGATCCAGGCCGAGGAGATCAGCCCCCTGCTGGCCCCGTCCCGCCTCGGCCATCTCGACGGCATCGTCCTCCCAGGGGGCTTCGGCGACCGGGGCATCGAGGGCAAGATCGCCGCCGCCTCCCACGCCCGCGAGGTCGGCCTGCCCTGCCTCGGCCTGTGCCTCGGCCTCCAGGTGATGGTCATCGACCACGCCCGCGAGGTGGCCGGGCTCATCGGGGCCAACAGTCGCGAGTTCGACCCGCTGGGCGAGCACCTCGTCATCGACCTCATGGACGAGCAGCGCAACATCACCAACCTGGGCGGCACCATGCGCCTCGGCGTGTACCCCGCCCGACTCGAGCCCGGCAGCGTGGTCGCCGGGCTGTACGGCGAGAGCCTGGTCTACGAGCGGCACCGTCACCGCTACGAGGTGAACCCCCGCTACCGCACCCGCCTCGAGGCCAGCGGCCTGGTGTGCTCCGGCACCAGCCCGGACGACCGGCTCGTCGAGTTCGTCGAGCTGCCCGAGCACCCCTTCTGGGTCGGCACCCAGGCCCACCCCGAGTTCAAGAGCCGGCCGGACCGGCCCCACCCGCTGTTCGTCGGCCTCGTCAACGCCGCCCTCCAGCGCGCCGAGCCCCTCCACTGACCGCGACCAGCCACGCGTCTGCCCACTTCTGGACCTCAGGGAACGCAGAAGTGGGCAGACCCGCAGCGTGGGGGCGGCGGTGAGCTCGGAGCCGTTCGAGGCCGTCAGCGAGGACGTCGTCTACGAGAGCCGGCTGCTCCGGGTGGCGCGGGGCACGTTCCGGGCGCCCGACGGGTCCACCTTCGAGCGGGACGTGGTGCACCACCCGGGATGGGTGGCCGTCGTGCCGGTCACCGACGACGGCCACGTCGTCTGCGTCCGCCAGTATCGGGCCGCAGTGGGACGGTGGCTGCTCGAGCTTCCCGCCGGCATCCTCGACGTCGACGACGAGCCGCCCGCGGTGGCCGCCCGACGCGAGCTGGCCGAGGAGGCCGGCCTCGCCGCCGAGGAGATGGAGCTGGTGGCCACGATCCACAACTCGCCGGGCTTCGCCGACGAGCGGGGCCTGGTGTTCCTGGCCACCAGCCTCAGCGACGTCCCCCTCGACCCCCAGGGTGTGGAGGAGGACCACATGGAGATCGTCCGGGTGCCGCTGGCCGACGCCCCCCGTCTGATCGCTTGCGGCGAGGTCACCGACGCCAAGACCGTGGTCGGCCTCCTCCTGGCCGCCGCCCGCTAGCAGCCGCTCGCGGCGGAGGCGCTCAGGCTGGGCCCGGGAACTCTGCCAAGGCGGTGAGCGGCCCCTCTTCGATGGGCACCAGAAGGTCGATCCTCGTCAGCTTCAGCGCCTTGTGCACCGAGCGGCACGGGGAGCGCAGGACCAGGGTGCACCCGTCGGCCTGCGCCCGGCGGCTGGCGTCGAAGAGGACGCGGATGCCGCTCGAGTCGACGAAGGTGAGCTTTGAGAGGTCCACGGCCAGCCGGGACGGCTTGGTGTCCAGCGCCGCGTGCAGTGCCCGTCCCAGCCGGGGGGCGGTGGCCATGTCGAGCTCACCGTGCAGCCGAAGCACCGACGGCCCGTCGGCGCAGTCGACCTCGACGCCGAAGTCCTCCCGCAGCAGAGGATGGGCGCCGGCGAACGGTTCGGTCCGGTTGATCACGGGCTGTGACATCAGGCCTCCGGGACGGATGGTCGTGCACGGGCGCATCGCTGCGCCGCGTCGGGTGGGGCGGGCGGGTGGGCGTCGATGTTGCCGTTTCATGCCGGTTGACTCAACCGTCACTAAATCGCGATAATTCCAGAGCTGGAGCGTCTTCTCAACAACTCGGGGACAAAGCGGCCAACTTTCCGGCTGGCTGCGTCGGCCGGTCCCGGTCGATAGCGTCGGCGCCGTGGCCCCGACTGCAGCGTCGGCTCGAAGGACGGAGGACAGCGGGTGGTCGTAGGCGTGCCGACGGAGGTCAAGGAGGGTGAGCATCGCGTCGCTCTCACCCCCGACGGGGTGCGGGAGCTGGTGGGCCACGGCTCGCAGGTCGTCGTGCAGGCCGCGGCCGGGGAGGGGTCCTCGATCGGGGACGACGCCTACCGCACCGCCGGGGCCGACCCGATCTCGGCCCCGACGCCTGGGGGGCCGAGCTGGTCGTCAAGGTGAAGGAGCCGCAGCTCCAGGAGCTCCGGCACCTCCGGTCCGACCAGGTGCTGTTCACCTACCTCCACCTCGCCGCCCACCCGGAGGTGACCGACGCCATGCTGGCGGCGGGCACCACCGGACTGGCCTACGAGACGGTGCAGCTGGCCAACGGGACCCTCCCCCTGTTGGCTCCCATGAGCGAGGTCGCCGGGAGGCTGGCCCCCCAGGTGGGCGCCCACCACCTCGAGGCAGCCCAGGGCGGGCGGGGCGTCCTGCTCGGCGGGACACCAGGCGTCCGCCCGGCTCGGGTCGTCGTCATCGGCGCCGGCAACGTCGGCTGGTCGGCGGCGTGGATCGCCGCCGGCATGGAGGCCGAGGTGCTGCTGCTCGACCGCAACCTCGACCGCCTCCGTTGGGTGGACCAGATCCACAAGGGCCGGATCATCACCCTGGCCAGCAACCGGGGAGCGGTCGAACGCTCGGTGGCCGACGCCGATCTCGTGGTCGGTGCCGTCCTGGTGGCTGGC
>JBKJUI010000237.1:0-19807 GCA_046590775.1 Acidimicrobiales bacterium | reverse complement strand
GCACCGTCGGGCGTCGCCGCGAGATCCGGGCCAGCGCGGGGTAGCTGAACCAGCCTCCGTGCACGGCGTGGGCGTGCACCACATCGGCCTGCTCGACCAGGGCCGAGCGGGGGAGGCCGTAGGCCCCGAGGCCGTCGAGCTCGTTGAGCCCCACCTCGTGGCCGACCTTGCGCAGCAGCCGCCGTGGCAGCGCCGGGTGGGCGAGGGGGGAGACGGTGGCGTCGGTGCCGGCCTTGGCCCCGACCAGGAGCGTCGAGCTGACTCCGGCGGCGAGCAGCGAGCGATGGAGGCGGTAGCCGGCGACGGCCGCGCCGCCGGCGCCCACGTCGGCGTGGTTCAGGAGCAGGACCCGGAGGGACCGGCTCACCGCTTCCCGCTCTGCTCGGCCAGCGCGGCCGGGCGGACGATGCGGCGGTCGCCGTCGAGCAGCCGCTTGGCCAGCAGCATGGCCCGGGCGATCGCCTGATCCATGTCGTAGTAGCGGTACTCGCCGAGCCGGCCGCACACGAGCAGCCCGGGGATCGCCTCCGCCTCGGCCCGGTAGCGCTGGTAGAGCGCCCGGTTGGCGTCGTCGGGGAACGGATACTCGTAGTCGTCCGGGGACGACGGCGTCCTCGGCGTCTCCCGGGTGAGGATCGTCCCCCTCGCCGCCTCCCGCTCCTCGGCGCTGAGCATGTGCGTCCACTCGATGGTGCGGACGTGGGGGCCGGCGGTGGGGTCGGGGTTGTTGACCTGGCCGAACGGCTGGTGCTCGGCCACGTCGGGGAGGTAGGTGTGCTCCCGCTCCTGGCCCCGATACCCGAGGCGGCCCAGGGAGAAGCCGAAGTACTCGTCGATCGGCCCGGTGAAGACGATGCCCCGGCGGGCCCGGAACGAGCTGCGCTCCTGCAGGTAGTCCCGTCCGAGCAGCACGGGCAGGCCGTCGAGCATGGCCTCCATCATCCGGGCGTAGCCGCCCACCGGGATCCCCTGGTGGCGCTGGCGCTTCAGCCTGGCGTCGTCGTCGGCCCGGACGTCGAACCGCCCGGCCAGGTCGACCGAGAGGGCGGAGGCAGGGACCCCCCACTGCTTCTCGGTGTAGCCCTTGACGAAGGCCCGGTAGACCGACTCCGGCATCATCGCCAGCGAGGCCTCCTCGAAGTTCGTCGGGTGGCCCGAGAAGGCCGGCTTCCACCCGTCGCCCTCGATCCGGCGGATGTACTCCTCGGCCACGGGCCACCGCTCGTAGCGCCCGTCGACCATGGAGGCCAGGACCGCCTCGTAGCGGTAGAAGTCGGCGAAGCGGTTCACGAAGCGCCAGACCGGCTCGGAGTTGGTGCGGAAGTAGTGGGGCCCGTAGGTGTGCACCCGGATCCCGCCCTCGGCGGTGGTGTCGTGGACGTTGCCCCCCGGGTGCGGGCGGCGGTCGACGACGAGGACCTCCCGGCCCGCGTCGGCGAGCAGCCGGGCGATGACGGCTCCGGTGAGCCCAGAGCCGACCACGACGTGGTCGGCCACGTGCTCGGTCATGCGACCTCCCCTCGGACCCGGCAGACGAGCAGCTCGAAGATCCACACGCCTTCCGGCGGGGGGTCGGCGGCCACCAGCCTGCGGTCCAGCAGGGAGCTGGCCATCAGCAGCGGGCGGCGGAGCGCCCGCCACAGTCGCGGCTGGGACAGCTCGGCCAGGAGGAGCTGCTCGGCCACGAGGAAGCAGCTGGACGCCACCGGGATCCGCTCGGCCACCCGCACGTGGACCTCGAGCAGCCGCACCAGCTCGTCCGGCTCGAACGCGGTCTCCTTCGGCGCCGGGCCGAACGGGAGCTCGGCGGCCGCCCGCTGCTCGAGCCGGTCACGCACCCTGCGCTCGCCCGGGGAGACCGGCCGCAGGCCGCGAGCGCTGAGGCCGAGGGGCAGGCGCTCGATCTTGTTGAGCAGCCGCAGGGTCAGTGGCTTCCTCCCTCCTCCTGGGCCGTGCAGCACCGGCTCGAGGACCACGAGCCGCCCGCCCGGCCCCAGCAGCCGGCGGGCGCCGGCGAGGACGTCGCTGATCTCGGCGGTCGAGAGGTGGTGCAAGAAGGCGTGCATGACGATCACGTCGAAGGAGCGGCCCTCGTCGACCAGCTGGTCGACGGAGGCCTCCTCGAATCGCACGCGTCCCTGGCCGGCCGCGGTGGGCGCGGCTCGGGCCAGGCGGATCTGCTGGGAGGAGAAGTCGATGCCGGTCACCGAGGCGACGCCGGCCTCGGCCAGCAGCCGCGACAGCCAGCCGGTGCCGCAGCCAACCTCGAGGACGGAGTCCCCAGGCCCGGCCTCGGCGGCGATCCGCTTCAGGTAGCGGCCACGCAGCAGCCGCTGCACCTCGGGCGGCTGCACCCAGCAGAAACGTTCCTCGAGATCAGCGTGCTCGTGCCACCAGTCCCGCTCGGCGCGGTCGAGCTCGTCGGTTGTCGTCGGGTACCTGGCCATCGTTCGGAGGCGCTCACAAAGATGTGGGAGGCAGAGGCCGGTGCGGCCGACCGACCAGGCTACACGGGGTCGCCACCACCCGAGCCGGCCCCGGCCGACCCCCGGCTAGGGTCGCGACCTTGGTGCTTCGGCTTCCCGGTCCCGCTCGCCGCCTCGCCCGAGGCGTGCTCGACGCCCTCCCGGCGCCCCTGCAGGACAAGGTGCACGACCTGCGGACCCCTCGGTCCCAGCGCGGCCTGGCCCCGCCGAGCCGGATCTCTCCCACGGAGAACGTCGAGTACAACACCGAGATCTGGGACTGGTACGCCGACCGCTGGAACGATCCCGTGTTTCGCCAGCAGCAGCTGGTCCACGAGGGAAGGGCTGGCGAGGCGCCGGCCGACGTGGCCCGCCTCGGCGAGGAGTGGGGTCGCCTCGAGGACGCGGTGCAGGCCATCGACGAGTGGATCCTGCCCCACGTCGACCCCGCATCGGTGTGCGGGGAGATCGGCACCGGCGGCGGGCGCGTGGCCGTCCGCGTGGCCCCGAAGGTGGGCGAGTTCCACGCCTTCGACGTGTCTCCGAAGATGCTGAAGCTGGTCGAGGCCGAGCTTGCGGACGTGCCCGGTGCCCGCTTCCACCACCTCGAGGCGCCGACCTTCCCCCCGGGCCTGACCGGCCGCTTCGACTTCCTCTACTCGTTCGACGTCTTCGTGCACCTCGACCTGCACGTGCAGTGGCGGTACCTGCAGGAGGTGGAGCGGGCCCTGAAGCCGGGCGGGAAGGCCTTCCTCCACACGGCCAACCTCACCACCGAAGCCGGCTGGAGGCGCTTCGCCGAGCAGGACCGCTACCGGGTCGAGGGCTTCTACTTCACAACCCCGCAGGCGGTGCGCACGCTGGTCGAGAAGGCTGGCCTTCGGGTGCTCGAGGAGCTGGGCGGCGAGCCCGGGAACTTCTACTACGAGCGAGACCTCCTCGTGCTGCTCGAGAAGCCCGCAGCGCCACGGCCGAGCACGGACATCCCCGCCTGAGTCTTGAGCGGACACCCGGCCCTGGTCGCCGTCGACGCGTCGTGGGCGCAGCTGGGCTCGACCGGCGTGGGCCGGGTGCTGAGTGAGCTCCTGCCGCGGCTGGCGGCACGCACCCCGCTCGTGGCGCTGGTCGACGCCCGCCGTCCGGTGCCCGACCTCGGTGTGCCCACCGAGGCCATCGTCGCGCCGAGAGGGGTGCCCCGGCTGGCCTGGCTCGAGCTCGGAGTGGTGCCCTGGCTGGCCCGCCGCCCCGGCACGCTCCTCCACGGCGCCGCCTACGCCCTCCCCCTGCGGCACCGGGGTCCGGCCGTCGCGACGCTCTACGACGTGGCCTGGGAGGACCATCCTCGCGACTTCGACCCCTGGAAGCGGCGGCTGTGGCAGGTGTCGGCCCGCTCAAGTGCCCGGGTCGCCGGCGCGGTGGTCACGGTCTCGGAGTTCAGCAGGCGAGCCATCGTGCAGGCCTACGGGCTGGACCCGGCGACGGTCCTGGTGGCCCCGTGCGCCGCCGGCTCGCACTTCCGGCCGGTGGCCGGGCGAAAGGCTCTCACCGGGCCCCTGTCCGAGCGCTACGTGGTCGCTCTCGGGGGTGCCCGGCGCCGGGACCTCCCGCTGGCCGTCGCCTCCTGGAGGCAGGCTCGGGCGGCCGGCGCCGAAGCCGGCCTGGTGGTGGTCGGCCCGGAGCGGCCGCCGCAGGAACCTGGCCTGACCTGGCTCGGTGTGATCGACGACGCCGCCTGGGCCGAGGTTCTGGCCGGCGCCGAGGCGCTCGTCTACCCCACGTCCTACGAGGGCTTCGGCATGCCGGCGGCCGAGGCATGCGCCAGCGGGGTGCCGGTCGTGTGCGCCCGGGTCGCCTCGCTGCCCGAGGTGCTCGGGGACGCCGCCGCCTGGGTTCCGACGCCAGACGTGCACGGGATCGCAGCCACGCTCACCGACCTCCTCGGCGACTCCTTCCGTCGGGACCGCCTCGCCGCCGCCGGCCTGGCGCGGGCGGCCGCCGCCCCCACCTGGGAGGGCGCGGCCGACACCACGGTCGCCGCCTACCACCTGGCCCGGCAGCGCTGGGCCTCGAAGCACTCGGGCCCATGAGCGGCCCGGAGGTCTCCGTGGTCATCGTCAACTGGAACGCCGGCGCCGCCCTCGCCGGCTGCCTGCGGTCTCTGGCCGAGCACCCCCCGTCGATGCCGACCGAGGTGATCGTGGTGGACAACGCCTCCACCGACGGCAGCGCCGAGGCGGCGCAGCGGGAGCACCCCACGATCCGGCTCCTCAAGAACCGGGAGAACCGCGGCCTGGCTGCCGCCAACAACCAGGGGATCGTGGCCGCCCGGGCCGATGCCATCCTCGTCAGCAACCCCGACGTGGTGTACGGCGCGGGGGCGGTCGACGCCCTCTTCTCGACGCTGCGGCGCCACCCCCGTGCGGCTGTCGCCGTGCCCCGCCTCTCCTACGAGGACGGGTCGCTGCACACCAGCGTCGGCGACCTGCCGACCCTCCGGGAGGCCCTGGCCGGCCGGCAGGTGCAGCGGCGGGCGGCCGGAGGGGCGGCCGCCGGCTTCTGGTGGGACGGCTGGGCCCACGACGAGGAGCGACGGGTCGGTCGCGGCCACGAGGCCGCCTACCTCGTTGCCCGTCGGGCCATCGAGGAGGTGGGCCTGCAGGACGAGCGGTTCTTCCTCGACTGGGAGGGGATCGACTGGACGGCGCGCCTCGCCGAAGCCGGGTGGGAGGTCTGGTTCACCCCTGACGCCGAGGTCACCCACCTCGGCGGCGTCAGCATCCGCCAGGTCCCCTTCCGCTGGATCGTCCGCTCCCACCGGGGCATCTACCGCTACTTCGCCCTGCGCCACCCCTGGTGGCGACCCTGGCTGGCCCCGCTGCTGGCCGGCCGGGCGGTGGTGAAGCTCGCCGCCGCCGCCGTCTCCGACGTCTACGAGCGGGGTCACCGCCGTGTCTGAACCCCTTGCGTGTCTGCCCACTTCCGGCCCCCAGGGAGGCCGAAGGTGGGCAGACTGGCGCCGCCGACATGGGTGACGTGCGGGTGCTGCACGTCCTCGAGGCCCTCGAGGGGGGCACGGCCCGGCACCTGGTCGACCTCGTCCGCACCGTGGCCGCCGTCGAGCACCACGTCGCCATCCCGACCCGCCGGGTCGGGGGGCTCACCGACTTGGCTGCAGCAGGGCACATGGCCGCCGCCGGCGCCGTGGTCCACGTGACCGAGATGCGGCGGTCGCCGGTGCGGGCCCGCAACGCCGCCGCCCTGGGGCAGCTGGCGGCGCTGGTGCATCGGACCCGTCCCGCCATCGTGCACGGGCACAGCTCGATCGGCGGCGCCCTCGGTCGGGCCGTGGGCACCGCCGCCCGCCTCCCGCGGGTGTACACCCCGAACGGCTTGGCCCAGGGACGGGCCGCCCTGGCCGTGGAGCGGATGCTGGGCCCGATGACCGACCGGTTGGTGGCCACCTCGTCGAGCGAGGCCGCCCTCGTCCTGGCCCGACGACTGGTGCCGGCCGACAGGCTCGTCCTCATACCGAACGGCATCGAGGTCGACGGCTGGGAGGCCCCGGCCACCACCCCCGACCTCCGCGCCCTGTTGGGCTTGGACCGCGGCGTGCCCCTCCTCGGGACCATCTCCCGGCTGGTGGCCCAGAAGGCCCCCGAGCGCTTCAGCCGACTGGCCGGGATCGTGCTGGCCGAACGGCCCGATGCCCACGCCCTCCTCGTCGGCGACGGCCCCCTCCGCCAGGCCGTCGACCCGAGCCGCCTGCCGGCCGGCACCGCCGACCGCTTCCACCACCTGCCCGGCCTGCCCGACGCCGGCGCCGCCCTCGGCCAGCTCGACGTGTTCGTTCTCACGTCCCGCTTCGAGGGCTGCCCCTACGCCGCCCTCGAGGCCATGCGCGGCGGCGCCCCGGTCGTCCTCACCGACGTGGTCGGCAGCCGCGAGGTGGTCGAGGACGGCGTGAGCGGCCACCTCGTCCCCGAGCACGACGTCCCGGCCATGGCCCGCCTGGTGCTGGACCTCCTGGCCGACCCGACCCGCGGCCAGGCCGTCGGCGCCGCCGGGCGCGCCCACGTCCGAAGCTTCGACGTCGCCCACATGGGCCAAGCGCTCGCCACCCTCTACGCAGATCTTGCTGCGGCGCACGGATGAGCTCCTCTCTGCGCAGAGCTCCGCCGTGGGGTCAGTGCCCCTCGAGTACGTCGTCGAGGAGGGCGGCCATGCTGCTGGCCATGCGATCGGTGGAGAACCGCTCGGCCCGGGTGGAGGCGGCGGCACCGAGGCGGGCGGCGGTGGGCGGGTCGAGGGCGCGGGTGATGGCGGCGGCCATCGCCTCGTGGTCGCCGGGAGGCACCAGGAGGCCGGAGACGCCGTCCTCGACGATCTCGGACGGACCGCCGGCGGACGTGGCCACGACGGGGGTGCCGAGGGCCATGGCCTCGACGAGCACCAGGCCGAAGGCCTCGCCATACGAAGCGTGGACGGCCACGTCCATGGCGTCGAACCAGTCGTAGACGTCGCCGCGGTCGCCGACGAAGGTCAGCCGGCCGGTGAGGCCGAGCCGGGCAACGAGGTCGTCGAGCAGCGTGCGAAACGTTCCATCACCAGTCCCGCCGACGATCACGAACCGGGCCGTGGGCCGGGCGGCGGCCAGCATGGCCGCCGCCCGCACGAACACGTCCTGGCCCTTCCACGGCCATATCCAACCGGCCATCCCGATCAGCGGACCGTCGCCTAGTGCTTCGCGCTGGCGGAGGGCGGGCCCCCGGCCGGCGCCGGCCCGCACTCGCTGGAGGTCGACCCCAAGGGCCACCAGCTCCACCCGGCGTCGGGGCGTCAGCTCCCGCTGGGCGGCAGCCGCCTCGGCGCTGGAGGCCACCACCACGGCCGCGGGCAGCCGGGCGGCCAGCCGGTCCAGGAGGGGCCGGGTCATCAGCGGCCCGCCGTAGCGGCGGCTGGGGATCGTCTGCTGCCACCAGACGGCCGGCAGGCGCAGGCTGGCGGCGGCCAGCCCCCCGTAGATGTGGCCCACGTTGGTGTTGCCGAGGACCAGTCGGGCCCCGGTGCCGCGGGCCTGGCGCCGGAGGGCCCGAAGGGTCCGGGCCACGTCACGCGGGTGGCGGAGGCGGCCGAACGGCGCACGCTCGGTGGGGCAGGCGGCCTCCTCGAGCCACTCCTCCAGGGGACCCGCTTCGAAGAGGGCGACCGAGGGGGCGTAGCCGAGGTCGGGGAGTCGGGCCACCAGCCCGGCCAGCGCCCGCTCGGCCCCGCCGGCCACGGCGGAAGGGGCCACCACGAGCACCGGCGTGGCCCGGCCCGGCTCGGTCACGTGGGGGGGAGCGGCGACCGGTGGCTGTGGGGGACGCGGCCCCGGCGCCGGCGGCGCACCGACGACACCCGCTCGGCCATCGAGCGCGGCAGCAGGGCGCCGATCGCCGCCTTCACCAGCAGGGCGTCGAGGTAGGGGCCGCTGACCGGGGAGAGCGCCAGGGCCGGGCTGCTGCGCACCAGGGCGGCGAAGCCGGCGGCAGCCGCACGGAAGTCGCGGTCGAGGTGCTTCTCGAGGGCATCCTGGTACAGCTCCCGGCTGCGGAGGAGGCGCTCGCCCTCCGACCTCTCGGGCTCGGGGAGCGAGGCCACGAAGCTCCGACGAGCATCCCAGTCGAGCGGCCAGGTCTTGGACGTCGGCACCTGGTCGACATGGAAGCGGTAGTGCATCACGGTGTCGGGGATGAGGGCGGCGGGGTGCCGCCACGCCCGCAGGCACAGCTCGGCGTCCTCGGCCCGCCGCAGCTTCTCGTCCCACCCCCCGAGCCGGCGGACCACCTCGGTGCGCCAGAGCATGGCCCCGGGCGGCATGTTCCACTGGGCCAGCTCCTCGCGCCAGGTCTGCCGGGTGAGCGGCACCCACGGGTGGCTGGCCCGGCTGGAGCGCACCCCCTCTCCGAACAGGCGGTGGGCGCCGACCGCCCGCACCGCCTCGGGGTGGCGCAGCAGCGCTCCGAGCAGGGCCGGGATCGCCCGTGGGGCCAGGGTGTCGTCGTCGTCGAGGAACAGCACGTACGGCGCCCGGACCCGCTCGAGGCCGACGTTCCGTGCGCCTGAGCCGCCGCGGCCGGGGGACAGGACCTCGTGCTGGAGCCGGGGCTCGTCCTGGTCGGCCAGCCAGGCGGCCGTTCCGTCCGATGAGGCGTCGTCGACGACGATCAGCTCGAGCTCGACCGTGCGCTCGGCCAGGACGCTGGCCACCGCCTCGCCGAGCATCTCGACCCGGTCGTGGGTGGGGATCACGACCGACACCACCGGCGTCGCGTTCACCGTCACCTCTCGTCCTCGACCGGCACGACGCGCGCCTTGGCCCAGGCCAGCGCCATCCGCGTGATCTTGCGGGCCCTGGGCACGCCCGAGGGGAAGGAGGCGAGCAGGCGCAGGTGGGCGGCCATCGCCCTGGTGTCGCCGGCGTTGCGACGGGCCTGCTCGACGGTCAGCCGGAACAGCGGGGCGTAGAGCTCGGGAGCGGCCTGGGGCTCGGCCTCGGCGATCTGGTGGACGAGGCGGAGGCCCTCGCGCAGGTTGCTCGCCGTCCTCACCAGCGTGGAGGTGTGGCTGCCCTGGAAGCGCCGGTAGCCGCCGAGGCAACGGTTCGTGTACGCGGCGGGCGCCTGCTTCGCCAGCTTCCACCACAGGTCCCAATCGGCGGCGTGGGCGTAACGGTCGTCGAAGGCCCCTACGGCCAGCGCCGCGTCCCGCCGGAAGATCGTGCCGGCGAACTGCACCGGGTTCAGCGCCCACCGGAAGGGGTCGTAGGCCAACCGGCCGTCGACCCCGGGCCCGAGGACCTTGGTGAGCCCGTCCCAGACGTCGTCCTCGTCGATCATCACGCTCCGCCCGAAGACGACGCCGCAGTCGGGGTGGCGCCCGAGCAGCTCGGCGAAGGAGGCGTAGGCCCCGGGCAGGGCCACGTCATCACCGTGGAGCAGGTGCACCCAAGGGCGTTCGGCCCGTCCGATGCACGAGTTGAAGTTCCCCACCAGGCCGAGGTTGCGGGGCTGGCGGGAGAAGCCGACCAATCCCGCCCCGAGGCGGTGCACGACGGCCTCGGGGTCGTCCTCGGTCGAGCAGTCGTCGACCACCTCGACCTGGGCCTTGTCGATGCCCTGGCGGGTGAGCGAGGCCAGGGTGCGCTCGAGGTACTGGGCGCAGTTGTACGTCGGGATCATGATCGACAGGTCCGCTCCACCTGCGCCCAGCAGGCCCCGGATCATGGGCCGGCACGGTAGCAAGGCCCCCTGGTCCCTCCCCCCCGCCGCTTCTGGGCGCCCATCCCGCCTTGGCATAGTGGGAGCGTGGGAGCGGTCGATCTGGACGAGGCGATCGAGGACCGCGAGCCCTCGGCCTGGTACCTCGACGGCGCCAACTCTCCCCGCTTCTACCGCCCCGGGCGGGCCGTCGCCGGCCGTCCCTACGTCATGGTCCACAAGGGCGAGCGCACCCGGGCCCGGGTCGGCGCCTTCTCGACGGTCGGTCCCGACGTCGTGCTGATGGTGGGCGGGAACCACCGCATCGACTGGGTTCCCACGTTCGCCGTGCGCGAGATGTACGACCTGCCCGGTGCCTTCGAGGGGAACCCGGGATCCCGGGGCGACATCGAGATCGGCGCGGACGTGACCCTCGCTCGGGGCGCCCGCGTGCTCTCGGGGGTGACGGTCGGTCACGGCGCCCTCGTGAACCCCTTCGCCGTGGTCACCAAGGACGTGCGGCCGTTCGCCGTCGTGGCCGGCTGCCCGGCACGCGAGGTAGGTCGGCGATTCGCCGACGAGCAGGTCGACCGGCTGCTGGCGCTGGCCTGGTGGGACTGGCCGGCCGAGCGGGTCATCCGCGAGCTGCACCCGCCGGCCGCCGCCTGGCGCCACCTTCGGGCCGAGATCGACGAGACGAACAGGAGGACCCCCCCAGTGGATGTGACAAGAGGGCGCCGCCTCGCCGGACGGGCGCTGCGCAAGGTCGCGTCGCGCGTCGACCCTCTCCCGCCCCCGACCACGCCGTCGGACATCCCGACCGAGCCGTGGAGCTACGACCCGTCGGTGCTCGAGATCGGCTGGGGCCGCGGGTCCAGCTGCCCGCCGGTGGTGCACCACGACGGCTCCGGTCGTCACCGGGCCACGATCGGCAACTTCTGCTCGGTGGCCTACGACTGTGAGCTGGTCCTCGACATCGGCGCCGCGCCCAGCCACCTGTCTGCGGTGGCCCTGGACCTCGAACGGGACGCCGGCCGGGGCCCGGTCCCGGGGGACATCGTGGTCGGCAGCGACGTGTGGCTGACGCGAGGCGCCCGGATTCTGCCTGGGGTCACGATCGGCCACGGCGCGGTGGTGGCGGCCTACGCCGTGGTCACCGAGAACGTCCGCCCCTACGCCATCGTGGCCGGCAACCCGGCTCGCGAGACGTCGCGACGCTTCGACGACGAGACCGTCGAGGCCCTACTGGAGATCGCCTGGTGGGAGTGGAGCGAAGACCTCGTCCGCGAGCGGTACGCCGACCTGTGCACCCCCGACGTGCGCAGCTTCGTCGAGCGGTACCGGGCCCGGGCCTGAGGGTCGGAGATGCGCATCGGCTCGCTGTCCGAGCTCGGGCCCCGGCGTGGCCGCACCGTGGTCATCAATGCCCACACCGACCTCGTGACGACACGGGCACTGCTGTCGGCCGTCGAGCTCGGGGGCCAGCCGGTGCTGCTGGTGAACTGCGACCCGCCGCCGCGGAGCACCGAGCACTTCGACCATCTTGCCGCCCGCTGCGGCATCGACGTCCTGGAGGCGCCGCTCAAGCTGCACGGCCAGACCCTCGACCGGCTCTTCTCCGAGCTGCACGACGAGCGGCTGCTGCTGCTCGACTCCGATGCCGAGATCCGCGACCCCGGCCTGGTCCCGTGGATGCACGAGATGCTGGACGACGAGCGCACCTTTGGCGCCGGCTTCACCCAGGGTCCCCACCGCGCCCCCGACCACTGGCCCCAGCCGGCCGGCACCGTGCTCTACATGGAGCGGCCGTGGGTGCCCTGCACCATGCTGCGGGTGGCCCATGGCAAGGAGGCGCTCGCCGCCGGTCGGACGTTCGTCCCCCAGTTCGTCCCCAACGACCTCGGGGCCGGGCGGCGGGCGTCCAACTTCCTCGCCGCCCGCTGGGGACCGCCATGGGCCCCCCACAGCCAGAAGTTCAACGCCCTGCCGGCTGGTCTGCGGGAGCGGGCACGGACGTGGCGGCTCGACCGGCTGGCGCCCCTGCGCAGCAGCTACTACCGGGTCCTGCGCCCGAGCATGGCCTTCTACGACACCGCCGCCGACGTCCACGAGCACCTCCGCTTCGAGCGCGGGCTCCTCTACGCCGGCATCCCGTTCGAGCTGGCCGCCGACCGCGTCCACCACTACGAAGGCGTCTCCCGCTACCAGCTGGTCGGGGCCATGGTCGATGACACCTCCCCGGTGGCGATCCACGCCGAGCTCGTCGACCACCTCCGCAACCGCTACACGTACGTGTGGCCCGAGCAGGAGGACCGTGAAGCGTCAGAGTAGCTAGGTCGCAGGGCGTCGAGCGGCCACGCCGCTCACGAACCGCTCCACTGCCGAGGCGAAGAGCTCGGGAGCCGAGAGCATGGCCCCGTGCCCCTGGCCGGGAAGCGTGACGACGACGGCGTCGGCGAGCGCGCCGGCGACTTCCCGAGCGGTGGCATGCACCTCGGGACCGCTGAGCTCGCCGACGAGAACGGCAGTCGGGATGGCCACCGCGGCGAGGGCGGCGGGCTCGAGGTGGTAGCGACGAGCGGCGCGCAGCTCGGCCGGGAGCGTCAGGGCGTTGTCGAGCATGATCGGCCAGATCGGACGCGCCTGGATGAAGTCGAGGGCCTCCTCGGCGTTGCCGAGGACGTCGAGGAGGAACAGGCGAAGGATCCCCTGCCGGTCGCCGGCGGCCTCCAAGGCGTCGAGTGACTCGAGCACGGCGTCGGGAAGGCGCTCGGGCGCGGGCGGCTCGTAGAGGATCAGGCTGGCCACGTTCGGTGCCCTCCGAGCCGCGTGCAGGGCGAACCGCGCCCCCGACGAGTGGCCGACGAGGTGGACGGGCCCGGGAATCGAGGTGGCGACCGTCGCGATGTCGCCGTACTCGACGTCGAGCGAGTGGCCGGGACGAACCGGGCCGCTTCCCCGACGGCCACGCCGGTTCATGGCGAAGACGGTGAACCCGGTGGCGAGCAGCGGCACCACCCTCGCCCACTGTCGGGCATCCGACGCTGCGCTGTGCACCAGGACGAGCGGTGGACCCTCCCCGGTGGTCTCGAAGGTGAGCGGGGTTCCGTCCTCGGCGATGGCGTGCGATGAGCCCGGGGGCATGCGGCGACAGTAGGCAGCAGTCGACCGGACGACCGCCTGGTTCGTTCGCCTCACACCGGCAGGAGCGGGGGCGGCGGAGCATCGTTCGGCGACCGCCACCAGCCGGCGACCACCCCGGCGTAGACCGCTGCGCCCCGGGCCACCGCCTCCGGAGCCGAGGTCCTCCACACCGGGAGCGGCGACAGCTCCGCCTTGGCCGCGAGCCACGAGGCGCTGCCGCCGCCACCGCCGAAGACCACGAGCCGGTCCCGCCGTCCCAGCAGGCCGACGACCTGTACGGCGGCTCGCGCCGTCTGGGCGGCCAGGTGGTGCAGGAGGGTCTGCCAGACCTCGCCGGGGGCACCGTCCGGCAGGCGTGGCCGCTGGCGGGTGCGGAGGCTCTCGGCCAGGTCGGGGGCGTCCAGCAGGTCAGCGCCGTCGGCCAGCGCATCGAGGTCCGCCGGCGACCGACCCAGGGCGACGGCCGCCTCCTCGAGCACCAGGCCCGAGCGCGCCGCGCTGACCAAGACGGCCCACCCGTCGACGCCTGGGAAGACGGTGACGGCGGCGCCGCGCCGAAGAGCCCCGGCCACATCGGGCAGCTGCGGCGACCGCCCCACGACCGTCTCGGCCGTGCCCACCGAGTTGGCCAGGTCGTCCGCCCGGGCGCCGCTGCCCACCACGCCGGCCAGGTGGTCATGGCCGGCGATGGTGACGGGGATCCCGGCGGGCAACCCGAAGACTGCCGCGGCCTGGGAGGTGACCCGGCCCATCACCTCACCGGCGGTGGCGACGGCTGGGAACACGCCGATGCCGAAGCCGGCGGCCCTGGCGACGTCGGCCATCCAGGTCCCGTCGCCGACGTCCCGGCAGCCGGTGCGGGCGGCGAGCGACCCCTCGGTGGCCTCGCCGCCGGTCAAGGCCCGCAGCGCCAGCTCCGGCACCCCCAGCCACCGGGCCACCCCGGTCACCCCGTTCTCGAGCAGCCACCCGAGCTTGGCCACCGACGAGACGTACCGCAGCGGCTGGCCGATCCGGGAGGCCAGCTCCGGCCCGAGCCTCCCGGACACCCGCTCGGCCACGTCCTCGCCGCGGCGGTCGTGCCAGGCGATGATCGGGGCCAGGGCGGCGCCGCGGCGGTCGAGCGGCGCCCCGCTCTCGGCCACGCCGGCGATCCCGACGGCTGCCACCTGCGCCCGGTCGTCTCCGAGCTGGCCCACGACCGAGGCGAGCGCGTCGACGAGCGCTTCCACGGTCATCTCCGTCCGATCCCCCGCGGCGGTGAACGGTGACGGCTCGGCCGCAGCACGAACCGCCTCCCCGTCGCGGTCGACCAGCACCCCCTTGATGCGGCTCGAGCCGATGTCGAGGCCGAGCACCAGCGGTCGTTCGAGGGTCACCGGAAGCCCCCGAGGAGCCAGACGATGCAGCGCATGCGGAGTGACGAGCGCATCCCGCTACGCCACCGGCGGAGCCGGCGCCGGCGGGTGGGCCGGGGTCTGAGCGCCGGAGGCCGGGCCCTCGTCTGCCGCCGACCGACCGCCGGACCAGGTGGTCGGGATCCGGATCTGGCCGTAGGCGGGGTCCATCGGCTCGCCCCGCACCTCCAGCTCGAAGGTGCGCATCTCGTCGATGGCCGGCAGGCGCCGGTCGCCGAGGAAGCCGACGTGCACCTGGTATTGGCCGGGCTGGAGCGGCAGGTCGTCGAGACGGCAGCGGACCGTGTGGGGGCCGGCCTCGGCGAACGACACCGCTTCGAACGACGACGTGGCTGCGTAGACCTTGTTGAGCGGGTCGGTGAGGATCACGAGCACGTGTCCCTCCGGGGAGGGGTCGGGGAGCTGGACGTCGAGCTCCACCTCGAAGGACCCCCCGGGGTCGATGGCGGTGGGAGAGGAGCGCACGTCGCGAAAGACGAGCGGCGCTCCGTCGGCAGGGTCGAGGACGCCTTCGGACTGGAGTCGTTCGTAGGCGGCGAGGACCTCGTCTGGGGGGCCCGAGGCCCTGACCTCGCCGCCGGCCAGCAGCACCGCGTCCTCGCACAGCATCGGCAGGGTCCACAGGGCGTGGGTGACGTAGAGCAGGGCGGCGCCGGAGGCCCGCAGCTCACGGATCCGCTGGTGGCAGCGGCGCTGGAAGACGGCGTCGCCCACGGCGAGCACCTCGTCGAGCACCAGCACCTCGGCGTCGAGGTGGCTGGCCACGGCGAAGCCGAGGCGGGCGAGCATCCCCGAGCTGTAGCGCTTCACGGGCGTGTCGAGGTAGGCGCCGATGTCGGCGAAGTCGACGATCCGGTCGAAGCGCTGCCCCAGCACCCGTGGGCTCATCCCGAGCACCGCCGCGCTGAAGTACACGTTCTCCCGTCCGGTCATGTCGGGGTGGAACCCGGCCCCGAGCTCGAGCAGCGAGGCGGTGCGGCCGTGCACCTCGACGGTGCCCGTCGACGGGGCGATGACGCCGGCGACCAGCTTGAGGGTCGTCGACTTCCCCGCCCCGTTGGGCCCGATGAACCCGATGCTCCCGCCAGCAGCAAGCTCGAAGCTGAGGTCGGACAAGGCCCAGTGCTGCTCCCCGCCCCGCAGCTCCCCGAGCCGCCCCGGAACCGCCGACCGCAGGTTGATCCGCTCCCGCCCGCGCCGATACCGCTTCCCAACCGAAGAGAACCGCACCGCGTCAGTCACGCAGACCACCCGCCCGGCTCACAACAGGTCTGGGAGTCGGTCCTCGATGGCCGAGGAGTAAAAGACGGCTGCGACGAGAAGGGCGGCGCCGGCCAGGGTGAGGCCGGCGAGGAGGGCTGGGCTCGGCCACCGACCGTCGATGACGGCGGCCCGCACCGCCTCGATCACCCGGCCGACCGGGTTCAGGTCGTAGGCCCACCGGAAGCGCGGCGGCACCAGGCTGCGCGGGTACATGACCGGCGTGGCGATGAAGGCGACCTGCAGCAGGAGCGGCACCAGGAAGCGGACGTCGCGGACCAGGGCCCCGACCAGCGCTCCGACGACCGACACCGCAGCGAGCACCAGGACCAGATCGAGGTAGACGACGACGAGGGACAGCGTGGCCAGGTGGAGCCGGCCGTTCGCCACCACCTGGGTGACGAGGAGGACCACCGTGCCGAGGAGGAGGTCGACGACCGTCACACCGGTGGCGGCCAGCGGCACCACGCTGCGGGGGAACGAGACCTGCTTGATGATGGGGGCGGCGTTGGCCAGCGACTGGACGCTGCGGGTGGTGGCCGACGCCACGAACGTCCAGGGGACGAGGCCGCAGAGGGCGAAGACGAGGTAGCTGCCCCGAGGGGGGCGGACGTCGAGGACCTGGCGGAAGACGATCCCGTAGACGAGGAGGAGCGACAGCGGCTGGACGATGGCCCACAGCGGCCCGAGGACGCTCTGGCGGTACTGCACCGTGAAGTCCCGCCGGATCCACTGGGAGAGCAACCACCGGGCCCTCCACAGCTGGGACAGCGCGCCGCCCCCGGTTCGCCGCGATGGCGCGGCGACCCGGTCGACGGCGGTCACGGCCTAGGAGTCGGCTCGCCGTCGAGCTCGACGATCCACGACGGGAAGGCCTCTTCGCCCGTGACGTGCACCCGGAGACGACGGGAGCCGAAGAAGCGGTCGACCGCCGACCTCACGCCGAACCGGCCCTCGGGCAGCTCGCCGTCGACGTAGTCGTGGCCGGCGATGACGCCCCCCGGCCGGACCTTCGGGAACCAAAGCTCGAGGTCGTCGGCAACCGACTGCTCGTCGTGGCGGGCGTCGATGTAGACGAAGTCGAGGCAGCCGGTGGGGACCCGCTCGGCGGCCTCTGCGCTGGTCGTGCGCCAGATGTTGCTGCGGTCGCCGAAGCGCTGGAGCCGGGTGACGGCGGTCTCGTACACGGCGGAGAAGCCGGCGTCGTCGAGGTTGCTGGCATCGACGTACTCCTCCGGGTCGGCCGGCGTCCACGGGTCGATGGAGATGAGGTTGCGGCCCCGCCACTCCGAGAGCAGGCGGCTCGAGAACTCGGCGGCGTACACGCCGACCTCGGCCCCGCAGCCCAGCAGGCCGCGCTCGTTGAGGAGGCCCGGGAGGTCGGCCCTGGACATGGTCGCCGCCGGGCGCACGCTGGTGAGGAACGTGCGGGCCGGCCGGGGGAGCGAAGGCGGCGCTGGCGGCGGGCCCATCTGCGACGGCTCGCCCCGGCGGAACCGGGCCAGGTCGCCGAGCATCAGGGTGCGGCGGCGATCGATGCTGATGTTGCCGCCGTGGTGGTTGATCCGGGGCGCGGGGGACGGGTCGGGCCAGACGCTGTTCCACTCGACGCCGAGCAGCTTCACCCGCTCCATCCACTTCGTCGGCTCGCGATGGAAGAAGGGCCAGATGCTGTAGCCCAGCAGCTCGATCAGGGCCACGTTCTCCCAGGCGTAGTGGTAGGTGAACTTCTCCATCGCCCAGGTCTCGTCGAGGAGGGCCCGGCTCCATTCGCTGGAGCGCCAGATCATCACCCCGGTGTTGGCCGCATGCTGGTTCGGCCACTCGAAGAGGTGCTCGACCAGGAACAGGTCCTTGTCGTCGTCGAGCTCGTCGCGCACGTCCTTCGAGGCGTCGACGATGATGGCGTCGGCGTCGATCCACCACACCAGCTCGTACTCGTCGAGGAGCTGCTTGATCAGCGGGATCTTCCCCCACGGGGCGGGCCGGCCCTGGCAGAGGTCCTCCTCGGTGCTGAGCACCACATCCCACCCGTGGCGCTCGCCGAAGGCCACGAGGGTGGGGGCGGCGATGGAGAGCAGGTGGACGTGGGTTCCGGTGGCCAGGGAGCAGATCACGCCCCGCGGGCTTCCGGTGGCGGCCCGGTGGGCGACCGTGCGGCTGTTGGGCGGCAGGACGTGGTCCACCGCCGGCTCGGCCAGGGCGATGGCCAGCTCGATCCGCTCGGTGAGCGACGGGAGGTCGAGGGCGGCGAGCTTGAAGAAGTTGCTGGCCGCCTTCTCGACCTTGAGGAGGCGGGGGGCGGCGGCGGGGACGCGGGCTTGAAGGGCGGCGCTGGCGTTCAGGAGGCCGTCCTTCCACGAGGCGCGGGTCACGTCGGGCTCGTCTGGGTCGACATCGCCCGCACCGTGGGGCCGCTCAGGCCCGCCGCCGCCTCCTTCTTCCACGCCGCCGCCCAGTTCACGCGCTGCAGCTCGGCGGTGATGCCGTTCGCCTCGCGGTACTCGGTGACGGCCTGGACGCAGGCCGGGATGTGGAAGTCGTCGACGATCAGCCACCCGCCAGGGGACAGCCGCGGGTAGAGGTTGACGAGGGCGTCCATCGTCGACTCGTACAGGTCGCCGTCGAGCCGGATGACGGCGAAGGTCCGGTCGGCCAGACCGGGCAGGGTGTCCCGGAACCAGCCCTTCACGAAGACGACCTGGTCGTCGAGGAGGTCGTAGCGCTCGAAGTTGGCCCGCACCTCCTCGAGGCCGACGGCCAGCACGGGGTGCTCGTGGAAGTCGAGTCCCTCGTCGGCCGGGTACCGCGCCACGTCGGGCGGCGGCAGCCCCTCGAACGAGTCGGCCACGTAGACCCGGCGGTCGGTGGCGCCGGCCGCCCGCAGGACGCCCCGCATCAGGATCGTGGTGCCGCCCCGCCACACCCCGGTCTCGATCATGTCGCCCGGGACGTCGTGCGCCAGCACGTCCTGGACGCAGTCCCGCACCTGCTCGAGGCGCTCGCGGCCGACCATCGTCTTGATGCCAGGGGCCAGCTGGTAGGCGGTGCGCCGACCAGCCGGATCGCCCTCCGGGTCATAGGTGTAGGACAGGGCGAGGCGGGCGTTCTTGTGCCCCACGAGCACCCGTTGCACCAGCGAGCGGAGGAACGGGCGACCGGTCGAGGGGGCCGGGTAGAGCACCTCGATCGGCCCGTTGGCCGACAGCGTGAGGGACCGGAGCAGCAGCTCGACGTAGGCGTCTCCCACCTCGTTCGGAGCTGGCACGCCTCCGCAGGCTAGCAGTCGGCTGGTCAGGCTCCCCGGCGACGGCCGAGGCGGGACGAGTCGTCGAGCGGGCGCGTCTGGGCCTCGGGCAGCTCGACCTCGGCCAGCTGCTCCCAGTCCCCCCAGCGCTCGGCCAGGCCCCGGAGGGCGGGCGGGTAGGCGGTGGCCAGGTAGGCGTCGTAGTCGCCGAAGACGGCCTGGGCGGTGACCGCTCGCTCGTGGTGCAGGTAGGCGCTGCGGGTGACGGCGACGGTCATCCCGGCCGCCCGCGCCCGGAGGCAGTAGTCGATCTCGGCACCCCAGCCGAGGGGGGCGAAGGCCTCGGCGTCGAGCAGGCCGAGCGTGTCGACCGTCGCCGCCGGGACGAACATGCAGGTCCCGTCGATGAACGGCGCCCGGTGGGTGAGGGCGCGAGGCCGGAACGACTCGAGGGGGACGGCGGGCTCCAGCCGCTGGTGGCGCCAGTGGCAGTTGTAGACGGGGCCGAGGACGTCGACGCCCGTCTGCTGCCAGCTGCTGAGGAGGCCGGCCACGAAGCCCCGGGAGAGCCGGGTGTCGTTGTTCAGCCAGACGAAGGCGGCGTGATCGGCACGGCGGGCGGCGGTGGTGCCGTGGTTGGTGCCGGCAGCCCACCCGAGGTTGGTGGCGGGTCGCAGCACGGTCTCGCTCCCCACCGCGGGGTAGTCACCCCGGTTGTCGACCACGACGACGTCGGCGTAGGCCGACTCCCGGGCCAGGTCGCCCAGCAGGGCGTGGGTCATCTCGTGCTCGCCGTACACCGGGACCACGACCAGGACCCGGCCGACCGGGCGGCGGCGGCGGCGGAGGCGGCGCCGGTCGGGCGAGGAGGGACGGGCCACCTCAGGCCGGCGGCTCGGCCCAGGCGGGCGACCACTGGGCGCTCGTGCCCGTCCGGCTGGTGCTGTCGACGGGGACCTGAGCCAGAGCTGCGCCGGGGCCAGCGTTGCCGTAGCCGAGCCGCACCTCCCGGGCGTCGAGCTTGTTGAGGACGAC
>JBKJUI010000226.1:0-4514 GCA_046590775.1 Acidimicrobiales bacterium | reverse complement strand
CCAGGGTCGGCGACGGGGTCAACCACGCCCCGGCGTTGGCCCGGGCCGACGTCGGCATCGCCATCGGCGCCGGCACCGACGTCGCCATCGCCGCCGCCGGCGTGGTGCTCGCCTCCTCCGACCCGAGGTCGGTCGTGGGCGTGATCCGGCTGTCGCGAGCCAGCTACCGCAAGATGGTGCAGAACCTGCTGTGGGCCACCGGCTACAACGTCGTCGCCCTCCCCCTGGCCGCCGGCGTGCTGGCCTGGGCCGGGATCCTCCTCAGCCCGGCGGTCGGCGCCATGCTGATGAGCGCCAGCACGATCGTCGTCGCCGCCAACGCCCAGCTGCTGCGCCGCCTGGATCTGTCACCCCCGGGGCAGCAAGCTGCCCTTTTCGCCGCCTGACGAAGGGACTCCGCAAGCTCCGCCCCCTCGAGCTCCCCCGCAGACCCCGTGGCTTGCTACCCGTCGCTCGGCGTCTGCCGCTTCGTATGCTGCTCCGGGTGCAGACGCCTGACGGCTGGTACCCCGACCCGACCGGTCGCCACCAGCTGCGCCACTTCGAGGGGGGCCGCTGGGCCGACTGGGTCTCGACCAACGGGCAGGTGGGAAACGACCCGGTGCCGCCTCCCCCCTCCACCGGCGGGGGGACGCTCACCACCGAGCCGGTGATCCACGCCGAGCGGTCCGGCGGCGGCTGGACCCTCACCAGCCTCTACGGCCAGCTGCTGGGCACGGCCACGGTCGACGACCGGGTGGCGACGGTCAGCGACCCGACCGGCGTCGCCACCCACCAGCTGCGCCGGTCGGTGGCCGGCAGCACCAACGTCGTCAGCCTCGTCGGCCGCGACGATCGCGAGATCGGCCGGTTCGAGGAGGTGCGCAGGGCCTACCTCGGCGGGTTCCGGGTGGTGGGCGTCGGCGCCCTCCTGGCCACCCTCGACGCCCAGACGAACGACCTGCGCCGCCTGGTGCTCGTCGACCCCGGAGGCCGGCCGCTCGGCCGGGTGGCCGAGGACGGAGGCCGCTGGACCACCGAGCTGGCCCACCCCCTCGGCCCCCCGTTGGCCGAGCTCGCCGTCCTCGCCGCCCTCGCCGTGACCCTCGTCTGGCCCTAGGCCAGAGCGGCCTCTTCGGCGCGCTCGGCGGCGTCGCGCTCGGCGACGTGCTGCTCGAGCTTTTTCTTGATGCGCTGGAGGGCGTTGTCGATGGACTTCACGTGGCGCCCCAGGCTGGCGCCGATCTCCTGGTAGGACCGGCCCTCGACGTAGAGGCCAAGGACCTCGACCTCGAGCCCGCTGAAGAGCTCCTGCATGGTGGCCCGCATGTCGGCCATGCGCTCGCGCTGGCACACCTCGTCAGCGGGATCGACGACGTGGTGGTCGTCGAGGAGGTCCTCGACGACCCGCTCGTGCTCGCTCTCGCCGCCGTACACACCGCTGATCGAGACGTATCGGTCCATCGGCTGGTGCTTGAGGCGGTTGGCGCCCTTGATGGCCGAGATCACCTGCCGGGTGACGCACAGCTCGGCGAAGGCCCGGAAGCCGGACTCCCGGTCGGGCCGAAAGTCACGGACGGCCTTGTAGAGGCCGATCATGCCCTCCTGCTCGATGTCGTCGGAGTCGGCGCCCACCAGGAAGTAGCCCCTGGCCTTGGCCCGGGCGAAGCGACGGTAGCGGTGGAGCAGCAGGTCGAGCGCATCCGGCTCGCCGGCCCGGTACCGGGCGACGAGCTCCTCGTCAGCCAGACCGACGTCGGCGGGGTCCTCGAGGGAGATCACGGTGGGGATGGGGTCCTGCTCCTGCGGTCGGGCACCCACCACACGGCGGGCTAGTCACTTGTAGCCAGTGATGGCTCGCCCTGTCAATGGCTCGGAAGGGCTATGTCCGCTTCTACCCGCTTGGACCCCGCCCCTCACCTCTCGCGCCGCGCCCGGGAACGTGACTCGGCCACCCTGAGGAGAGCGACTGCGCCGGCGGCGGCGACGTTGAGGCTGTCGAGGACGCCGGCACGGGGGATCCGGACGACCTCGTCGCAGCGCTGGCGGACCAGCCTCGACAGGCCGCTGCCCTCGGCCCCCAGCACCAGCACGACGGGACGGCTCCCGATGTCGAGGTCCCACAGCGAGGTCTCGGCGTCCTGGTCCAGGCCGATCCGCCACAGCCCCTGCTCGCCCAGGCGCAGCAGCGCCGTTGGGAGGCCGGAGACGAGCGCTAGCGGCACCCGCTCCACCGCACCGGCGGCGGCCTTGGCCACCGTGGGCGTGACGTGGGCGGCACGGTGGCGGGGGATGACGGCCCCGGTGACGCCGGCGTACTCGGCGCTGCGCAGGACGGCGCCGAGGTTGTGCGGGTCGGTGACACCGTCGAGGCAGAGCAGGAAGGCGACCGGATCAGCGGCCAGGCGGTCGAGGTCGGCCTCGGCCACGCCGGCGGCCAGCGCCAGCACGCCCTGGGACGCGTCGGTGCGGGCCTGCTTCTCGAGCTTGGCCCGTGACACGTAGCGGACGGGTGCCGGCGCCCGGGCGGCCAGCCGCTCGATCTCGGTGATGATGTCGGCGTGGTCGACGTCCTCGGCCACCCACACCTCGCGCACGCGCCGCTTCCCGGCCTTCAGCAGCTCGCGGACGGCCTGGCGGCCCTCCACCTGCTCACCCCCCAGGCCCCTGGCCTCCTGCGCTGGCCGCCCCACCCGGGGGTCGCCGCCACCACGTCGAGGACGGGCGGCTGCGGCTCCCCCGGTGGGGATGCCGGCGGCGCGCGCCCGGTCCCGGCCGGCGCGAGCCGACTTCTTGGCCGCGCCCTTGGCGTCGGCCTTGGCCGCCCGCCCGGCGACGGCCTTGTCGGCGGCGGAGCGGGGCGGTTTGGGCTTGGGGCTCCCCTTGCCGGTGGTGGAGCTCAGGTCCCGACGAGCAGGCTCACGGCCAGGCACGCGATCCCCTCCTTCCGGCCGAGCGCCCCTAGTGCCTCGGCCCGCTTCCCTTTCACGGTGACCGGCGCCCCCACCACGGCGCTGAGGCGCTCCTGCAGCTCGGCCCGCCGGGGCGCCAGCTTGGGCGCCTCGCACACGATCGTGCAGTCGACGTTGGCCACGTCCCATCCGTCGGCCCGGACACCGGCCACGATGCGGGCCAGGAGGACCATCGAGTCGGCCCCGGCGCCGGCCGGGTCGTCGTCGGGGAACCACGAGCCGATGTCGCCCAGGCCGGCGGCGCCGAGCAGGGCGTCGGCCACGGCGTGGGCCACCGCGTCGGCGTCGGAGTGCCCGCCGAGGCCGGGTTCGCCCTCGAAGACCACGCCGCCGAGGACCAGCGGCCGGTCCGGGTCCTCGGAGAAGCGGTGCACGTCGAACCCCTGCCCGACCCGCAGCGCAGGGGTCACCGTCCCACCAGCGACTCGAGCAGGTCGAGGTCGGCGGGATCGGTGACCTTCAGGTTGCGCCGGTCGCCGGCCACCACCACCACCCGGCCGCCGGCCGCCTCGACCAGCCCGGCGTCATCGGTGGCCTCGGGCTCCCCGGCGTGGGCCGCTCGCAGCACGTCGAGCCGGAAGCCCTGCGGGGTCTGGATGGCCCACAACCCGGTCCGGTCGACGGTCTCGACCACGACCCCGTCGGCGTCGACCCGTTTCAGCGTGTCGGAGACCGGCACGGCCGCCACCGCCCCGTCGACGCCGGCCTCGAGCGCCTCGAGCACCGCCGCGAACAGACCGGGGTGGGCCAGCGGGCGGGCGGCGTCGTGCACCACCACCACGTCGACGCCCTCCGGCACCTGCGCCAGGCCGGCCCGGACGCTGGCCGAGCGCGTGAGCCCCCCGGCCACCACCACGTCGGGCTGCACGTCGAGCGCCACCCCCCCGACCTGGTCCTCCGGGAGGACCAGCACAACCCCCTCGCACGACGCCCCGGCCGCCAGCACCGCCCAGTCGACGATCCGCCGCCCTCCGAGCACCAGGAACTGCTTGGCCCCCCCGAAGCGGACCCCGGACCCCCCAGCCACCACGATCGCCCACGCCCGCACGAAGCGGACAGCCTACGCAAGGCTGGGTTGCCGCCCCTTCACCGCTCGACGCGCTCCGCCGACGCCCACGCCAAAACGAGGCGAAGCCGAGCGGAGGCGTAGCACCGGCGAGCCTGCGAGCCGGGGCGCAGTGTCACGGCAGGGCTTCGTCCAGGCGCTGCTCGGCGGTCTCCTCGTCGACCTTCAGGGCGAAGGTCAGCTCGGACACCAGGATCTGGCGGGCCCGGTTCAACATGCGCTTCTCGCCTGCGGAGAGGCCTTTGTCCTTGTCCCGGATGGACAGGTTCCGGACGACCTCGGCCACCTGGTAGATGTCGCCGCTCTTGAGCTTCTCGACGTGGTTCTTGTAGCGACGTGACCAGTTGGTAGGCATCCGCGCCTCCTTCTTGCCCAGGACGGCGAACACCTCCTCGACCTCTTCGTCGTTGATGACCTCGCGCAGGCCGACGAAGAGGTCGAGTAGGTGTTCACCGTCCTGGGCAAGAAGGAGGCGCGGATGCCTACCAACTGATCAC
>JBKJUI010000149.1:0-5730 GCA_046590775.1 Acidimicrobiales bacterium | reverse complement strand
GCCGGGGCCGTGGCGGCGCTGGCGGCGGTCGGGATGCCCGCACCGGACGTCGTCGCCGGGCTCGTCGAGCGGGTGGGCGACCAGATCACCGACCTGCCGTCCGGGCGCACGCTGGTCCGCGGCCTGTTCTCCGGCGGCACGCTGTGCTACGAGTCGCTGGTGGTGCTCGCCGACGTGCTCGGCCCCGTGTACTCCAACACCCCGATCGACAAGAGCCTCGGACTGCCCGCACCCGAGGGCGCCCACACGTGCCTCGACCTCGGCGAGGAGGAGTACACGGTGGGACGTCCGCATCCGATGATCGATCCCGAGGCGCGCATCGAGCTGCTGAAGGTGGCGGGCGCCGAACCCGACGTGGCGGCGATCATCCTCGACGTCGTGCTCGGACACGGTGCCCATCCGGACCCGGCCGCCGAGCTGGCCGCGGTCTGCGCCGAGATCATCTCTGGGGGCGGCCCGCGCGTCGTCGTCTACGTCCTGGGCACCGAGGGTGACCCGCAGGGCCTGGAGAAGCAGCGCCGCGCGTTCACCGACGCCGGCTGCCTGGTCACGGAGACGGCCGCGCGGGCCTCGCTCGCCGCGGCGGCCATCGCCGCCCGCACGCCGGAGCTGGCGGAGGCAACCCTGTGACGAGGGAGTTCGGGACGGTCGCACTCGTCACGCACTCCACGAAGCCCCGCGGCGGGTTCGTGCACACGCTGAGCCTGGCCGAGGCGCTGCACCGCGCCGGGCATCCGGTGCACCTCGTGGCGCTGGGCGATCCGGCCGCCGGGTTGTTCCGACCCACCGACGTGCCCTACACCGTGCTCCCGTCACCGTCGAAGGCCGGCACGACGCTGGACGAGCGGGTGTTCGCGGCGATCGACACGATGGCCCTCGGGCTCGCGGAGATCGCCGACCGGTTCGACATCCTGCACGCCCAGGACTGCATCGCCGGCAGCGCCGCGGCCCGGGTGCGCGACGCCGGACATCCCGTCACCGTCGTGCGCACCGTGCACCACGTCGACGACTTCACGACGCAGGCCCTCATCGACTGCCAGCGCCAGGCCATCCTCGAGCCGGACCGGATCCTCGTGGTGTCGCGCCCCTGGCAGCAGCGCCTCCTCGACGACTACGGGGTCGCGGCCGACGTCGTGCCCAACGGGGTCGACCTGGCCCGGTTCTCGAGTCCGCCGCCCGCGTCGCTCGTCGCCGAGCTGCGGGCCCGGGCGGGGGCCACCGATCGCTTCCTCCTGCTGACCGTCGGCGGCCTCGAGCCACGCAAGGGCAGCGACCACCTCGTCCGCGCCCTGGCGGCGGCCGGCGCCGGGGCGGGTCCCCGACCGGTCCTGGCCGTGGTCGGCGGCCACTCGTTCCAGGATCACAGCGCCTACCGGCAGGCCGTCCTGGACAGCCTGCCGGGGCTTGGCCTCGAGCTCGGGAAGGACGTCGTGGTGCTCGGCACCGTCCCCGACGACGAGCTGGCCGCCTGGTACCACGCCGCCGACGCCCTGGCGTTCCCCTCGGTGAACGAGGGCTTCGGCCTCGTGGTGCTCGAGGCCATGGCCGCCGGCCTCCCCGTGGTCGCCACCGACATCCCCGTATTCCGCGAGTACCTCCACCCGGGCATCGACTCCCTGCTCGTGGAGCCCGGCGACGTCCCGGGCCTGACCGCCGCCCTCACCACGGTGATGGAGGACCCGGCCACGCGCGCCCGCCTCATCGCGGCCGGCGCCGAGGTCGCCGCCGCCCACGGATGGGAGGCCAGCGCCCGCTGTCACCTTGCGCTCTACCGGACCCTGCGCAGCTGGTACTCCGGGCCCTGACCGTGCGGTTCAGTCAGAGCGTCAGAGGGGGCGCAGGGCCAGCCAGACCGCCTTGCAGGGCTCCTCGCCCGGGTTGCGCCAGCGGTGGGGGCGGTCGGTGCGCCAGTGGAGCGAGTCGCCCTCGGCCAGGCGGTAGGGCGCCCCGTCGACGTCGACCTCCAGGCTGCCCTCCAGCATGAGCACCAGCTCCTCGCCCGGGTGCTCCATCGGCTTGCGGCCGCTGGAGGCGCCCGGCTCGACCTGGGCGACCGCACCAGCCAGGAAGAAGCGACCGTACGGGCCGGAGATCGCCGCCAGGTCGATGCCCTGGTGGGAGGTGAAAAGGTTGCGGCGCTCGGCGGCCGAGGTGAACGACACCGGGCGGTTGTCGGGCTCGGTCTCCTCGACGAAGTACGAGACGGGGCGGTTGAGGGCGCCGGCGATCTTCAGCAGCGTGGTGATCGTCGGCACCATGCCGTTGCGCTCGATCTTGTGGATGGCCGCAGCCGACACGTCGGAGAGCTCGGCCAGCTGCTGGAGCGACAGGCTGCGCTGGGCCCGCAGCTCGCGCAGCTTCGGGCCGATCGAGCTGACGATCTCCTCCAGGTCGGTGAGCGGCGGGAGATCCGGCTCGTCGTCCCCGGTGGACACGTCCTGGGTGGGCTTGGCGCTGGTCATCTCGATGATCTGTCCTTGACGGACCGTCCCCCGTGTCGTAGGAAGATGTCGTAGGAAAGTAGGTACCGCGTAGCGTATAGTGTACGTTACCTCGGGCGGTGGGACAGCCGGAAGGGAGCACTTCGTGGCGTTGCGGACTGTGGTCGTCGGTGGCGGCGCCGCCGGGATCGGGGCGGCCGGCGCAGCCAAGGCCGCCGACCCGGAGGGCGAGGTGGTCGTCTTCACCGAGTACGAGGACGCCGCCTACAGCCCGTGCGGGATCCCCTACGTCCACGGCAAGGAGATCCCCGACTTCGCGTCGCTCTTCCTGGCCACCAAGGAGCAGTACGTCACCCAGGGCATCGACATCCGGTACGAGACCAAGGTCGAGTCGGTCGACGTGCAGGCCAAGCGGGTGAAGGTCGCCGGCACCGGCGACGTGACCTTCGACCGGTTGGTGGTGGCCAGCGGCTGGGACTACGCCGACCCCGGGGTGCCCGGCACCGACCTCGACGGCCTCTACTACGTGAAGAACATCCGCAACGCCATGGAGTGGGACAAGCGCCTCGATGACGCCAAGGTCGCCGTCGTGGTCGAGGCCGGGCCACTCGGACTCGAGATGGTCACAGCCCTGGCCCAGCGGGGCATCGAGACCCACCTCATCGACCCGCACCCCTGGGCGCTGGCCGAGGCGGCCGACCCCGACATCGTCGAGCCCGTCCAGGAGTCCTGGGCTGAGATGGGCGTGAAGATGCACTTCAACACCACGCTCGAGGGCTTCGTCGGAGAGGGCGGCACGATCCGGGCGGTCAAGACCTCCGAGGGCGAGCTGCCCGCCGACCTGGCGGTGATCAGCACCCACAAGGTCCCCAACACCCGGCTGGCCAAGCAGGCCGGCCTGCGGATCGGTTCGACCGGCGGCATCGTCGTCAACGAGCGCATGGCCACGTCGGCGCCCGGGATCTGGGCGGCCGGAGACTGCTGCGAGATGGTCCACGGCGTGAACAAGGTGCCCCTCCAGGGGCTCTCCGGCAGCCACGCCTACGCCCAGGGCAAGGTGGCTGGCACGAACGCCGCCGGCGGCAGCCGGAGGTACCAGCCGGTCTACGTCCCGTGGGGCATGGTGGCCGGCAAGTGGATGATCGGCGGCGTGTCGTTCGGTGAGACCCTGGCCACCGCCCTCGGCGTGCCCCACATCGTCGGCGTGGCCAACGGCATCTCCCGGGCCCGCTACTACCCCGGCGTCAAGAAGCTGCGGATCAAGCTTCTGGCCGAGCCCGACACCCTGCGCCTGATCGGCGCCCAGATGGTGGGCCAGGAGGGGATCAAGGAGCGCGCCGACTTCCTGGCCATGGCGGTGAAGACCGGCATCACCCTCGAGGACCTGGCCACGATGGAGAACGTGTACTCGCCGCCGATCGGCGCCCTCAACGAGCCGATCGCCGTGGCCGCCCAGAACGGGCTGGCGTCGCAGGGCAAGAAGTAGCCGGTGCTGCGCTTCGCCGCCTGGCTCCGTGCGAACGCCGAGCGATACCTGATGATCGCGGCCGAGAGGACGATCGCCGAGCGCTACGGGACCAAGGGCCCCCGCCGGCCGCCGGGCCTGATGCCGTGGTTCTTCCTCACCGTGTTCGTCCCCGTCTACCGCCGCCTTCCGTGGAAGCTGCGCGCCGCCGCCATCCACGCCCTGCCCGGCAGCCACCGCCAGGAGTGGACGACCCGCGATCGGCACACTCGGCCGCCGGCCGTGTAGACCGCCACACCAGCCCAACACCTCACACCAGCTCACAGCACCCCACCCAAAGGAGAGAGATGCCCAAAGACGTAGACCTCACCCTGCCGCCCGACGGCCAGAGCATGTTCGACGCGGCGGAGAAGATATTCCCCGACCACCAGGCCGAGCCCGGCGAGAAGGCGTTCGTCTTCATCCACTCCGTGCCCTACGAGGGCTCGGTGGCCCTGGTCAACCTCCTGACCTCCACCCGCCTGGTGCGCAAGGGCTTCGACGTCACCATCGTGCTGTACGGCCCCGGCGTCCTGCTCGCCTCGGGCAGCCGCGGCTACCCGGGCGTCGGCCAGGAGGCCTTCCCCGGCCACCTGGCCATCAACAACCAGATCAAGACGCTGCTGACCGAGGGCGCCACGATCTACGCCTGCCGGTTCGCCATGGGCGCCCTGTACGGCTTCCCCGAGGACTTCCTCATCCCCGGCGTGAAGCCGTTCAGCCACCTCGACGTCCTCGACTCGGCCCTCCAGGCCTGGCGGGACAAGGCGTTCCAGATCAACACCTGGACCGTCTAGACCAAGCTTCACCGGCGCCCGACGTTGCGGGCGCCGGTCGGCTACGAACAGGTCACTGCAGCACCACGAACGAAGGAGCGCATGTGGACGGCATCCACGACATGGGAGGCACCGAGGGCTGGGGCACGGTGTCGATCCCGGCCGACGAGCCGGTCTTCGCCGAGCCGTGGGAGGCCAAGGTGTTCGCCTTCGGCGCCCTGTCGGCCCGCCTCTCCGGGCGGAACCTCGACGCCATGCGCCACGCCATCGACCGCCTGCACCCCTACGACTACGTGGCCTCCTACTCGGGCCGCTGGCTCGGGTGCACCGAGACCATGCTGGTCGAGAGCGGTGTCCTGGCGCCCGGCGCCGTCGAGGCCCGGGCCCGCAAGCTGCGGGGCGAGGACGTCGAGGAGCCGCCCGACCCCGAGCCGAGCAAGCCCGACTACAAGCCGACGGCGGCCGGCTCGCTGCGCACGATCGACCGCGAGCCACGCTTCGCCGCAGGTGACCGGGTGCGGGCGAAGCGGCACGGCCCCTCGGGGCACACGCGGCTGGTCCGGTACATCCGTGGCCACATCGGAACGGTGAGCAGGATCCAGCCGGCGCAGGTCCTACCCGACACCCACGCCCACTTCGTGGCGGAGAACGCCCAGCCCGTCTACGCCGTCGAGTTCGAGTCGACCGAGCTGTGGGGCGCCGAGGCCGAGGCCTTCACCCTGACCATCGACTGCTACGAGGACTACCTGGAAGGAGCAGAGGCCCCGTGACCTCCCGCCCCCATGCCATCGACCACCCGTCGCCCCCCCAGCGCACCGAGGCCCTCGAGTCGCTGCTCCTCGAGCGCGGCCTGATCGACCCCAAGGTCATCGACGGGCTGATCCGCACCTACGAGCAGGACGTGGGCCCGATGAACGGGGCCAAGGTCGTGGCCAAGGCCTGGGTCGACCCCGAGTACCGCGAGCGGCTGCTGGCCGACGCCACCGCTGCGGTGGCCGAGCTCGGCTTC
>JBKJUI010000057.1:0-2755 GCA_046590775.1 Acidimicrobiales bacterium | reverse complement strand
GGGTCCGACAGGCGGTCGAGGAGGTTGGGCAGGGCGTCGACGCCCGAGGCACCCGGGCCTCCGCGGTTTATGAGCAGCGAGCCGATGCGCTTGCCCTGGTCGGTGGCCCGCCGCCGGTTGAGAGCGATGCTGATCTGGCGGCCACCCGGCTGAGCGTGGTCGAGCGGCACGGGAAGGGTGGAGCACTCGTACTGGCCGCACGGGGTCCACGTGAGGGTGGACGGCGTCGGCCCGGAGGCCGGAGGAGCGCTCGTCGGGGCGCCCGGCGAGGTGCCCGGTGCAGTGGACGACGGGGCCTTCGCCACCGGCGCCCCGCCGCCACCGACCAGACCGTCGCGGACCGAGCACCCCGCGGCCAGCACCACCGTGGCCAGCAGCGTCAGAGCGGTTCTGCGCACGACCAGCGGAGGGTAGCCACCTTCGGCCCGCTACGGTCCGCGGTGCATGGTGCGGGTGCTGATCGTCGACGACCAGGCCCTCGTCCGTCGGGGGTTCCGCATGATCCTCGACGCCGAGCCCGACGTGACCGTGGTGGGCGAGGCGGCCACCGGCCTCGAGGCGGTGGAGGAAGCGGTCCGCCTCCAGCCCGACGTCGTGCTGATGGACATCCGGATGCCCGGCCTCGACGGGATCGAGGCGACCAGGCGGATCACGGCGGCGGGCCCCGTCCCCCGGGTCGTGGTGCTCACCACCTTCGACCTGGACGAGCACGTCCTCGAGTCGATCCGGGCCGGCGCCAGCGGCTTCCTGCTGAAGGACGTGCCCCCCGAGGAGCTGGTGCGGGCCATCAACGTCGTGGCCGAGGGAGACGCCCTCCTGGCCCCCTCGGTCACCCGCCGGGTGCTGGCCCAGGTGGCGGCCACACCCTCGCTCAGCGCCGAGGGATCGGCGGCGCTCGCCTCGCTGACCGACCGGGAGACCGATGTCCTGCGGCTGCTGGCTCGCGGCCTGTCGAACGCTGAGATCGCCGCATCGCTGTTCCTGGGCGAGACCACCGTCAAGACCCACGTGGGCCGGGTGCTGGCCAAGCTGGGCGTGCGCGACCGGGTCCAGGCCGTGGTGGCGGCCTACGAGTCGGGCCTCATCACCCCCGGCAGCTGACTGGTCGAGCGGGTCATCCGCAAGGAGGACCCCCGTTCACCGTTGGCGGCGACGCCAGCAGGAGCAGGTCGGCCGATGATGCAGACCATGCCCACATCGGCCGTCGCCACGAACAACCGCTCCGCCCCCTTGCCCGACGGGGAGGTCGCCGCTGCGTGGACAGTGGCCGCCACCAAGGTCTATGGCACCTACGGCAGGGACAACGCCGTCGTGGCCCTCGACCAGGTGTCCACCTCGTTCCGGCAGGGCCACTTCACCGCCATCATGGGGCCGTCCGGCTCGGGGAAGTCGACGCTGCTGCACTGCCTCGCCGGGCTCGACACCCTCACGTCCGGCCAGGCCTTCATCGGCGGCCAGGACCTGTCGGCCATGTCCGACAAGGAGCTGACCCAGCTGCGGCGGGACCGCATCGGGTTCGTCTTCCAGGCCTACAACCTGGTGCCGACGCTCAACGCCCTCGAGAACATCGTCCTGCCCGCCTCGCTCGCCGGCCGCAAGCCCGACAAGGAGTGGCTCGACCAGGTCGTCCAGGCGGTCAGCCTCGGTGACCGCCTCACCCACCGACCGAGCGAGCTGTCCGGCGGGCAGCAGCAGCGGGTGGCCTGCGCCCGGGCCCTGGCCAGCCGGCCCGACATCGTCTTCGCCGACGAGCCCTCGGGCAACCTCGACAGCAAGTCGTCGGCCGAGCTGCTGTCGTTCCTGCGCCGGGCCGTGAAGGAGCTGGGCCAGACCATCGTGATGGTGACCCACGACCCGGCGGCCGCCGCCTACGCCGACCGGGTGCTCTTCCTGGCCGACGGCAAGGTCGACGGACAGCTCGACGACCCCACCGCCGAGACCGTCCTGGCCCGCATGATCGGCCTGGGGGGCTGAGATGCTGAAGGCGACCATGGCCAGCCTCGTGGCCCGCAAGCTGCGCCTGGCCCTCACGGCCTTCGCCGTGGTCATCGGCGTGGCCTTCATGACCGGGAGCTTCGTGCTGAGCGACACGCTCACCGGGACCTTCGACGACCTGTTCCAGGAGGTCAACCAGGGCAAGGACGTGGTCGTCCAGCCCAAGCCGGCGTTCGGCGACGCCAGCGAGGGCACCGGAGAGCCCATCCCGGCGGCGACCCTCGACGCCATCCGCAAGGTCGACGGCGTCGCCGCCGCCGAGGGAGGCGTCCTCGGCTTCGGGCAGCTGCTGGACAAGGAGGGAAGGGTGGCCGGCGGCAGCTTCGGACCGACGATCGTGAACAACCCGTTCACCGACGCCAAGCTCAACACCTCCACCTACAACCAGGGCAAGGCCCCGAGCGCCCCCGGCCAGATGGCCCTCGACAAGGCGGCCGCCGAGCGCCTCAAGGTCGGCCTCGGTGACCGGTTGGCCCTGGTCACCCCGAAGGGCAAGGTCGACCTGACCGTCTCCGGCATCTTCACCTTCGGCTCGTCCAACAGCCTGGCGGGCGCCACCCTCATCGAGATGCCCACGGCCCAGATCCAGGAGCTGTTCGACCGGGTCGGCACCTACGACGAGATCGACGTCCGCGGCGAGGACGGCCTCACCCAGGCCCAGCTGCGGGACCGGGTGGCCACCGTGCTGCCCGCCACGGCCCGGGCCGACACGGCCGAGCAGGCGGCCGCCGACCAGTCCAAGAGCGTCGGCGAGTTCGTC
>JBKJUI010000022.1:0-3217 GCA_046590775.1 Acidimicrobiales bacterium | reverse complement strand
GTCGACCAAGCCGGTCTCGCCCAGGGCCTTCGCCTTCTGGAAGGCCTTGACCGCCGTCTCGGTCGGGGCGTCGAACCGGCCGGTGATGGCGAGGCGGGGCGCGGCGCCGGCCCCGTTCAGCTGCTGCTGGAGGTTCCCCACTGCCTGGCTCGGGCCGTCGTTCATCTTCAGGTCGCGCTGCACGGCCAGGGCACCGGCGACCGCACGGTTCCCGACGAGCTGCTGCAGCTGCAGGACGGGCGACAGCCCCTGTCCCCCGCGACCGTCGGCGGTGGCCGACGCGACCTTGACCGCGTCGGCGTTCTCGTGGCGCTGGGTCATGGGCTCTCGCTCCTCAAATCCGAGTATGGCATCGGACATCATCGGAGACCAGCGCCCGGAGGGCCGATGCGCCTGCCCCTTCGGGCACCCAGCCGCCCCCCGCTCGCCGCCGCGGGGTCCGTACCCTGGGGTGGCGATGTGCGGTGATCGGATCCGAGCGGTGACAGGTGCCGTGCTGGCCGCCGCCCTCCTGGGCGCATGCGGTGCGGGCGAGGACGAGCCTGTCCTGGGGCCCTCCCAGTCCGTGGTGACGACGGTGGCGCCGCCCTTGGCAACGTCGGCCGCCCGGACTGGTGTGCCGGCCAGCCGTCCGGGTCCGCCGACGCTAGACCGATGCACGGTCTCGGTCGACGACGCCGCGCCGAGGCTCGGCGGGACGGTCACGGCCACGGTGCGCTCGGGCCGTCCCGACGCCCTGTTCCTGGCCCGGATCTTCGACGCCTCGGCGTCCACCGCCACGAGCGCAACGACCGACGCCTCGGGCACCGGCTCGGTGAAGCTGCAGGTGCCCGGCCCGCCGGCCGCCGGCCCCGTGCAGATCGAGATCTCGATCGCCGGCGGCGCCGAAGGATGCAGCACCACCTTCACGCCGCGCTAGCAGCGTCGAATGCGAGAGGACGCAGCCACAAGGCGAACGGATGGCCCCCGGGTCGCATGATCCGCGCCTCGAGCTCATGGTGCAGCCGCCCGCCACCTCCGCCCGCTCACCGGACACGATGTGTTGCAGCTGCGATATGAGCTCGGCGACCTTCCGACGCCGAGGCCTTCCAAGTCCTGAGAGTGAGAGCAGGCGCACCCCTGGTCACCATGCCGTCGACCACCTCGCTCCATGAGGCGTGCTCCACCGACCCGAGGCGGCGCTTCAGCTTCTTCCACCGCCGGCGTGCCGCTCCATGTGTGCGCTCGCCAGGGCGGGCGGCGCGCAGGCCAGCCAGCCGTCGGTGACCGCCTCGCGCAGGGGCCGCTTGGTGACGGCCTTCAGCTGGATGAGGACGGCCGAGTACCCGTCGAAGTGGGGGATCGTGAAGAAGGCCTTTGGCCCGGCGGCGAGCACGGCCTCCTTCTCGGCGAGGTCGGCGACGCGAACGGCCAGGATCGGGCCGGCCGGCGGGGTCGTGTCGGCGAACCTTCGGACGTCCGCCTTGCTGAAGGGCCTCTCCCAGGCGAAGGCCTTTCCGGCCACCGACCACGTGCGGTTGCCGTGACGTTCGCCTTCTGTCACCTCGGGCAGGTCCAGGGCCATCCGAGCGGCATCGTCGACGCTCGCCACCCTGCTCACACTAGGACCTGGCTCGACGGCCAGCCGGGCTGGGGTGACGCAGGACTTCGCGTATCTAAACGAGGGCTCGGGCCCTCTGGTGGTGTGACTCGAGGCTTCGCCGCTGGATCGACTTCGTGCGGTTCCCCGGTCGCCTTGAGCACATCCGACAACGGGTCCGGCGGATCCTGAGAACAAGGAGAGCACGAATGCCTGATGACCACAACGAGGACCGTCTCGAGGACGTGACCCAGACGATGGAAGCGGCCCTGAAGCTGGCCGACGACCCGGAGGCGTTCCTCCGGACCCTCGACGCCTTCGTCGCCCAAGACGCAGAGCGGTTCCAGAGCGAGCTGTCACGGGTCGGGCTCCTGCCCCACTGCCACCGCATCTGCCGGTGGTTCTGCTCGAAGCACTGCATCTTCGTGTGCCGCAAGCTGGCGGGCCCCGTCGAGGGCGGCGACGACTTCGACCGCAAGGAGGTGCTGGAGTTCACGCGGGCCGTCAAGGCGATCGCCGGCGATCGCCAGCTGTTGACTGCGCTTGTCGGAGCGGTCGACGACGGAAACGCCGATGCCTTCCAGGCCCTGCTCAAGCGGGCGGGCCTCGACAGGCGCTACTGGCACCAGCTCTGCCACTGGCTCTGCTCGGTGAAGTGCCGCGTCGTGTGCCGCAAGCTGTGCCCGACGCTTCCGAGCATCACCAAGGTGGGGTTGATCCCCGCCACCCAGATCAGCCCGAGCGGCTTCGGCGCCGGCCCCAGCGCGCCGCCAGGCCTGACCCCGGGAGACAGCTTCTCGCCTGGATCGATGGGCCACCACCCCTTCGGAGGGCTCACAAACGTCCAGGGCAGCATCTTCGGCGTGGCCAACGTGGAGGCCTACAAGGTCGAGTCGGCACCCAGCCCGGCCGGACCGTGGACGCCCATGCTGAACCCGGTCGCGGATTTTGACCAGGCCCTGCTCCTCGACTTCCAGCGCTCGCCGGTCGGCGACTGGTTCCTGGTGGCTGACATGGGCCTGTACACCACCGACCTGGCCAACTGGACCACGCCGGCGCCCGACGGCCTCTACTACCTCAAGCTCACCGCCAGGAACACCTCCAACGTGGCGTTCGAGAGCGGGCTGGTCCCCATCCTGGTCGACAACACCAACCCGACGGACTTCTCGTTCACGATCACCCAGGCCGGCCAGGCGCTCCCGTGCTGCGGAGCCAAGGTGGAAAAAGAGGGTGGCAAGCTCGAGATCACCGTCTCGGGCGAAGACGCCAACTTTGCGGCGCTGGCCATCTCGCTGCGCGGCGGCTGCAACGAGTCCTACCCGGTGTTCTCCAAGTCCTACGACGGCAACGTCCTCGACACCGGTGCCCCCCTTCCGGGGATCACCTTCACCTATGACCCCTGGGCCGCGGGGGTGAAGTCGTGCTGCTACGTCCTCGAGGTCGTTGTCGAGGACCGGGCGATCGTGAACAACACGGTCTACGCCCGCCACGCGGTGTCGAGCGTGCAGTCGATCACCATCGCCTGAGCCGGCAGGCCGATTCGGGCCCGGCGACCGCACCGCTCTCGTCGGCCGCGAGAGTGGTGCGGTCAGCGGCTGACGTCTGGGGGTTCCCGGAGAACCTTGGTCGACGGCCAGC
>JBKJUI010000264.1:0-3348 GCA_046590775.1 Acidimicrobiales bacterium | reverse complement strand
CGACGATGCAGGCCACGCTCCCGGCAGCGACGACGGCGATGACCCGGTGGAGTCTCCCGTTGCGGCTCGGAGCTTCCACGTTCAACCGCCTTCTTGGGAACGCTCTCCCGCAACATTCTGCGACCGCTTTGGTCGTTCTCCCCAGAAGGCGGTCTGCGTCCGTCCGCCATCCGGGCCTGCAACAGGGGCTGAGGCAGCGGTCCACGCGTTGCCGGTCCAGGCGTTCCCGGTCCAGGCGTTGCCGGTCCAGGCGTTGCCGGTCCAGGCGTTCCCGGTCCAGGCGTTGCCGGTCCACGCAGCAGCGTCCCAGGCTTGGCAGAAAACATCGATCTCACCCTCGATGTCTCCACAAGGCGTGGTGACGTGGGCGCCGCCGCGACTCTGCTCGAGCGATCCCAGCCCCGATCCCGTCGGCGACTGCTGCTGTGCCGGCCCGGGATCGGCCTCGAGGGCCGCAGCCAGGGCCACCCGCCCGTTGCCGGTGGCGCTGCGGGACGCGTCACGGAACGGGTCGGCGGTCGAGGTGAGGGCCCGCTTGACCTGGTCGGGGGTCCAGTTCGGGTGGGCCTGGAGGAGGAGGGCAACGAGACCCGAGGTGACCGCAGTGGCCTCGGAGGTGCCGCTGCCCTTCATATAGCTCGGCTCCACCAGCGACTCGGGGTTCTCGGCCTCGACCGTGGACCCGAAGGAGCGGGTGGCCACCAGGGTTCGTCCCGGGGCCACCACGTCGGGCTTGGCCACCCCCTGGGCGGTTGGGCCCTGCGACGACCACGCCGTCACCGAGTCGTTCTCGCGCCAACCGTCGCCCTGGTCGTCGTAGGCCCCGACGGTGAGGACGACGGGGTCGTCGCCGGGTTTGGTGATCGTGCGCGGTCCGGGGCCGCCGTTGCCGGCGGCGACCACCACGACGATGCCCTGCGCCCAGAGGCGTTGCACGGCGAAGTTGAGCGGGTCGACGCCCGGGTCCTGGGTGGAGGTGGTGCCGTAGGAGAGGTTCAGGACCCGGATGCCGAGCTCCTGGCGGTGGGCCGCCACCCACGCCATGCCCTGGAGCACGGTCGAGACGTCGACGGCGCCGTTGCGACCTGCCACCTTGACCGCCACCAGCTGGGCCTCGGGAGCCACCCCGGTGCGCTGCTCGGGCGAGTCCTGGCCGCTCCCGGCGATGATGCCCCCCATCACGGTGCCGTGGCCGTAGTTGTCGATCAGCGAGCCCTCGCCGGAGAGGTCGGGGCCGTGGATCGTGCGGTCGGCGACATCGGGCATCGGCGAGATCCCGGTGTCGAGGACGGCGACGGTGACGCCGGCTCCCCGCAGGCCCTGCTCCCAGGCCTCGGAGGCTCCGGTGGCGCCGATGAAGGACGAACCCGAGGTCGTGGTCGTGGTATCTGTCATCGACGGATCGACGTCGGAGGACTGGAAGGCCCCGGCACGGTCGAGGGTGACGGCGACGACGTCAGGTGAGGCTGCGAGCGCAATGACGGCACGACCCGAGACCCGGGCGGAGAAGCCGTCGATGAGGGGTAGGGGGGCGCCGACCCGAGCACCCGCCTGAGCGGCCATCGCCGCGACCGCCCCCGCGCCGCCCGGCCTGGCCTGCACGACCACGGGGACGTCGAAGGCGTCGGCCCGCAGCGCCGGGTCGATCGCCGCCGGTGGGTCACGTTGCGGGCCGGGCTCGTCCCTCGTGGCCACCGCCGATGCCGACGCGGCCGTTGCCGTCGCGAGGATCGTGGCCAAGAGCGTCCTGCGAAGGACGCTTATCTGAATCGCCACTCGGCAAATCTAGTCCAGAGGCGGCATGGCCGCGGCATATGCATAGCGCGCCGCCCGAAGGTGTCTCGCCCTCAGGCCGCAGCGGCGTTGCCGACGAAGGCCTGCCAGAGGTCGGCGTAGCGGCCGCCGCGGGCGAGGAGCTCCTCGTGGGAGCCCACCTCGGCCACCATCCCGGCGTCGAGCACCACGATCCGGTCCGCGGTGGCGGCGGTGGAGAGCCGGTGGGCGATCAGGAGCGTGGTCCGGCCCTCGGCGGCGACCCCCATCCCCGTGGTGACCCGGGCCTCGGTGGCCAGGTCGAGGTTGGCCGTGGCCTCGTCGAGGAGGAGGAGGGGCGGGTCGGGTAGCAGGGCGCGGGCGAGGGCGATGAGCTGGCGCTGCCCGGCCGACAGGCTGCGACCGCGCTCGCCGACGACGTGGGCATAGCCGCCCGGGAGCGCCGCCACCACGTCGTGGGCGCCGACGGCGCGCGCGGCCGCCTCGACCTCGGCGTCGCTGGCCTCCGGGGAGCCGTAGGCTATATTGTCCCGAAGGGTGCCCGCAAACAGGAACGGCTCCTGAGGGACGACGCCGAGCTGCCGCCGGAAGGCGCTCAGGTCGAGGCGCCGGACGTCGACGCCGTCGACCAGCACCGCTCCCTCGGTGACGTCGTAGAAACGGGCCAGCAGCTTCAGGACGGTTGACTTGCCGGCCCCGGTCTCGCCCACGAAGGCCACGGTCTCGCCCGGCTCGACGCACAGGCTGACCCCCCTGATGGCCTCGTCCCCCTCTGCCCCGTAGCGGAACCTGACGTCGACCAGCTCGAGCCGACCGGTGAGGCGGCCGGGATCGACGGGATCGGATGCCGCCGGCGTTCCGCTGGGCAGGGCCAGCAGCTCCTCGATGCGCTTGATCGACGTGCGGGCCTGCTGCCAGGTGTCGAACACCGACGACAGCTGCTGGATGGGGGCGAAGAACAGGTTGAGGTAGAGCAGAAAGGCGATGAGCACCCCTGGGCTGGTGGTGCCCCTGGCCACGAACACCGCACCGGCGCCAAGAACGAGCGCGTTGGCCAGCTCCGAGAGCATCTCGACAAAGGGGAAGTACAGGGCGACCAGCCGCTGGGCGTCGACGCGGGCTTTCCGGTAGCCGTCGGCCAGCCCGGCGAACCTGGTCTCGTTGCGCTCCTCCCGGCTGTACGCCTGTGCCACCCGCACGCCCGACAGGTTCTCCTGAAAGTCGGCGTTGACATCGGCGACCCGCTCCCGGGCCCGGTCGTACGCCAGGTGGGCCCGTTGGCGGTACAGCCACGTGGCCAGCGCCAGCGGGGGCACGATGGCTGAGGTGACGAGGGCCAGGGGCGGGCTCATGACCACCAGGGCCACGGCCACCCCTCCGCAGGTGACGCCGCTGACCACGGCCTGGACGAGCCCGGTGGCCAGCAGCTGCTGGAGGGCGTCGACGTCGGTGGTCATGCGGGTCATCACCCGGCCCGCCATCTCCCTGTCGTAGTAGTCGAGCGAGAGGCGCTGCAGGTGAGCGAACACCCGGACCCGCAGGGCGTACAGCACGCGCTCGGCGGTCGAGCCGGTC
>JBKJUI010000174.1:0-15109 GCA_046590775.1 Acidimicrobiales bacterium | reverse complement strand
CGCGTGGGCCACGGCGGCGGGCTGGTCGGGGGCCAGCTCGGCCGATGGCGGGCGGGGCTGCGGCCGTGGCGTGAGCCGTCCGGCCTCGACCGTGTCGCGGTGGACGATTTCGTGGCCCTCGAGCTGGGCTGGATCGAACGGGATCGGCGGGCCGCCGTCCACCCAGGCGTTGGAGCCGTCGGCGAGCACGACGTCGGCCGGCCCGCCTTCGGCGGCGCCCAGGCGGGCGGCCTTCCGCCCCCACCACCACACCGGATCGCCATCGCGTGCGTCGTAGGTGTTGGCCCAGACGAGGTGGTGGAGGCGGTCGAGCCACGGCTCGAACGACGTGCCGGCCCGCAGGGGGTCGGGATCGTGGTCGGCCGGGTTCCGGAAGCCGGCCGGGTCGACCTGGAGGCGCACCACCACCGGCGTCCGCTCGGCCCAGGCCTCGTGCAGCTGGCCGACGACGGCACCCGGCGCCGCCAATGCCGCCTCGTCGAGCACCACTTCGGCGACGCCGCTCCAGGCTGCAGGCACCGGCTGGTCGGCGCCCACCACGACACCACGACCCATCGCCGCAGGTCCCGGCCAGGTCACGACCGACGACCCTACCGACCGCTGTGACGGCGGCCTGGTGGCGGCGCGAGAGGCCCACCGGCGCCTCCCACACCTCACCTGGTCCGCCTTGGGTGCCCGACGCGGGGAGACTGCGGCCATGACACCGGTGGTGCGCACGACCGGCGGCGCGGTACGTGGCGTCGACGGGGCGGTACCCGGCGTCACCGCCTTCCGGGGCATCCCCTACGCCGCGCCGCCGGTCGGCCCGCTCCGGCTCCGGCCGCCGCAACCCCCGCCTCCCTGGTCCGGCGAGCGCGATGGCGGCGTCGCCGGGCCGGTCGCCCCGCAGCGGCCGGGGCCGCTCGAGCGGACCTTCGGCGGCTACGGCAGGATGGACGAGGACTGCCTCACCGCCAACGTCTGGACGCCCGGCGCCGACCCCGGCGCCGCCCGACCCGTGCTGGTGTGGATCCACGGGGGCGGCTTCACCACCGGCACGGGGAGCATCCCCTGGTACGACGGCAGCCGGCTGGCCGCCCGGGGCGACGTCGTGGTCGTCACCTTCAACTACCGGCTGGGAGCGCTTGGGTTCCTCCACCTCGGTGACCTCGGCGGCGAGGCGTGGGCAGGCAGCGGGAACACCGGCCTCCTCGACCAGGTCGCCGCCCTCCGCTGGGTGGCCGAGAACATCGCCGCCTTCGGCGGCGACCCGGACCGGGTCACCGTCTTCGGCGAGTCGGCGGGAGCCATGTCGATCGCCACCCTGCTGGCCATGCCCGAGGCCACCGGGCTCTTCTTCCGAGCCATCCTCCAGTCGGGCGGCGGCACGTTCGTCCAGGACCGCCCGACGGCGACCGCCCTCGCCGCGAGCGTGCTGGACGAGCTCGGGGTGCCGCACGACGACCTCTCCCGCCTGACCGACATCCCGGTCGAAGCCGTGCTCGAGGCCCAGGCGGTGGCCGGCGGCCGGCGCGGCGGCGTCGGCCTGGCGTTCGTGCCCGTGGTCGACGGCGCCACGCTCCCGTCGGCACCCGAGGCCGCCCTGGCCACCGGGGTGGCGGCCGACGTCGCCGTGCTGGCCGGCTCCAACCGCGACGAGATGCGCCTCTTCTCGGCCGTCGCTCCCGATGCCTTCTCGGCCGCCGACGACGCCGAGGTGCTCCGGAAGGTGGCGGCCCTACCTGACGTCGGCCCGGACGGGGCGGCCACGATCCTGGCCGCCTACCGCCGGCACGACCCCGAGCTCAGCCCCACCGATCTCCACGTCATGGTGCACACCGACCACGCCTTCCGACGCCCGGTGCAACGCCTGGCCGGCCTCCAGGCCTCGGTCGGGGGCGCGGCCTGGGTGTACTGGTTCACCTGGGCGTCGCCGATCATGGGCGGCTGGCTCGGCTCGTTCCACGCCCTCGAGATCCCGTTCGTCTTCGACAACCTCGGCCAGCCGAACGTCGAGGTGATGACCGGAGGCGAGGACGTGCAGGTCCTGGCCGACGCCATGTCCGACGCCTGGCTGGCGTTCGCTCGCGGCGGCGACCCTGGCTGGCCGAGATACGACCCGACGGGCGACCGGGCGACGATGCGGTTCGACCTTCCGTCGGAGGTGCTCACCGACCCCGACCGTGCCCTCCGCCAGGCCTGGGAGCTGATCGGGCTGTAGCCGGACGAGGCCTGAGCGCCAGCGGCCTCAGCCCTGGTGCGGCACTCGGGTGAGCAGCACCTCGGTCAGGCGGCGGGGCGCCTCGTGCAGAAGGGCGAAGCCAGCCGCCCGACGGGGAAGGCGCACGTGGCGGCGGCCGGCGGTGATTGCGGCCACCACCTCCCGGGCCACCCGCTCCGGAGGGGTGTCGGGCAGTAGCTGCAGGCGGGCGAACCGGGCGAAGGAACGGTGCAGAGGCTCGTAGCGGTCGATAGCGTCGAGCATCTCGGTCGGCACGGGCCCGACCTCGACCAGCGTGGTCCCTATCGGCCGCCCACGAAGGTCGGCCCGCATGGCGGCGGTGAACTGGGTGAGCCCGGCCTTGGTCGAGGCGTAGACGGCCAGCCCCGGGAAAGCCGCCACGCCGGCGAGGGACGAGATGTTGACCACATGACCGGCGCCCCGGTCGAGCATGCCGGGCAGCACTTGCCGACACAGCTCGACGGGGGTCAGCAAGTTCACCTGGAACACCTGGCGGACGTCGGCCTGGTCGATGGCGAGCAGGTCACCGGCGTGGGCGAGCCCGGCGTTGTTGACCAGCACGTCGACCGGGCCGCCCTCGGCCTCGACGCGTCCCACGAGGCCTTCGACCTCGAGCGGTTCGGCGAGGTCACAGGGGTGCACGGTGGCCGAGGGCAGGGAGGCCGCCACCTCCTCGAGGCCATCCCGGCTCCGGGCCACGAGCGCCAAGCGGGCCCCCGCGCCCGCCAGCTCGGCCGCCATGATGCGGCCGATCCCCCGTGATGCACCGGTCAGAAGCACCCTCTTCCCCCGCAGCACCATGGGCGCAGGCTACGGCTGCCCCGCGCCCGGCCCCGCCCTTACGCTCGGGGGAGCGCCACCGCCAGGTAGGACGTGAGGACCAGCTTCAGCTCGGCCACCAGGGCCGCACGCTCCTCGGCCGGCTTGTTGACCAGGTCGTCCAGCACGCAGCGCAGGACGTCGGCGCACATCTCGGCCACCACGTGGCGGCGGGCGGGGTCGGTCGAGCCACGACGCACGGCGATGAGCCGGTCGACGTGCTCGACCAGGCTGTCCTGCAGCGCCTCGCCGGCGGCATGCAGGTCCTCGGAGCCACGGCAGCCGCGCAGCAGCGGCCCCAGGCCCGGGTGTCGATGGTAGAAGCCCTCGAGGGCGTCGACCACCTTGGCGACGATGACGTCGCGGCCGCGTGGGTCATCGACCACGACCTCGTCGTAGAGGCCGATGAGCTCGCTGAGGTAGCGCTTGGCGAGCGCCTTGGCCACCGCATCTTTGTTGCCGAAGAACTCGTAGATCGAGCCGATCGAGGTGCCGGCGCGAGCGGCGATCTGGTTGGTGGTGGCCGACTCGTAGCCCACCTCGACGAAGACCATCTCGGCGGCGTCGAGCACACGCTCGATCCGCTCCTTGGCCCGGGCCTGGATGGGGTTTCGTCGCAGTGGGGACTCGGGCGGAGGGGAGTCGGGCGGAGGGGAGTCGGGTCCGTCGTCTCGACCGCCGCCCTCCCGGGAGTCCACAGCAAACATGTTGCCTGAACCTAGTGACATCGGCTGCACATCGGCCGCTACGACTGTTATGTGCCGTCGCTGTGCGAAGGGAGGTCCCGGCGAGTCGGCTGACCTCTCCGGCCCTGGTCCGCCGAGCGGGCGCCCGCCGTTAGGCTTCGGCGCTCGCAGTCGACGAGGGAGATCCCAGTGGCGCAGACCGGGTTCAGCATCGGGGAGATCGTGCGCCGCTGGGGGCGCAGCTGTCCCGATGCCCCGGCCATCACCCTCGGTACCGAGACTCTCACCTGGAGCGGCCTCCACGACCGGGCCCAGCGGGTGGCCGGCGCCCTTCGCGGGGCCGGGGTCGGATCCGAGGACCGGGTGGCCTTCCTGGACAAGAACGGCTTCGCCTACTTCGAGGTGCTCTTCGGTGGCGCGCTGCTGAAGGCGGTGAACGTCGCCGTCAACTGGCGGCTGGCCCCTCCGGAGATCTCGTTCGTCGTCAACGACGCCAGAGCCAAGGTGCTCATCGTCTCCAGTGACTTCCTGGGCCAGCTCGAACTGCTCGCACCTGACCTCACCACCGTCACGACGATCGTCGTGGTCGGGGACGACGCCGGAGGCCACATCGGCTACGAGGACTGGCTGGCGGCGGCGACGCCGGTGGACCCCCACCTGGCGGAGAGTGACGACGACGTCTCGGTCCAGCTGTACACCTCGGGGACCACCGGCCTGCCGAAGGGCGTCATGCTCACCAACCGGAACTTCTCCGGCCTGGTCGAGACCGGGGAGCAGCTCGAGATCGGCCCTGACGTGGTGAGCATGGTGGCGATGCCGCTGTTCCACATCGGCGGCTCGGGGTGGGCGCTGTTCGGCATGGCGGCCGGCGCCCACTCGGTCCTCGTGCGCGAGATCGATCCCGTCGCCGTCCTGCGGCTGATCCCCGAGCACCGGATCACCCACACCTTCCTGGTCCCGGCCGTCCTGCAGTTCCTCACCGTGCTGCCGGAGGTCGAGGACGTCGACTACTCGAGCCTCAAGGTCATCGCCTACGGCGCCTCGCCCATCAGCGAGGACGTGCTGGTGCGCTGCATCGAGGTCTTCAAGTGCGGCTTCTACCAGGTCTACGGCCTCACCGAGACGACAGGCGCCATCACCTTGCTGACGCCGGCCGACCACCTCGACCTCGAGCACCGCGAGCGGCTCCGCTCGGCCGGCCAGCCGATGAAGGGCGTAGAGATCCGCTGCGTCGACCTCGCCAGCGGCGAGGATGTCGAAGCGGGAGCGGTCGGCGAGGTCTGGATCCGGGCACCTCAGGTGATGAAGGGCTACTGGAGCAACGACGAGGCCACCGGGAACGCCGTCACCCCCGACGGGTGGTTCAAGACCGGGGACGCCGGCTACATCGTCGACGGCTACCTCTACCTCCACGACCGGGTGAAGGACATGGTCGTGTCGGGCGGCGAGAACGTCTACCCGGCCGAGGTGGAGAACGTGCTGATGAAGCACCCGGCGGTCGGTGACGTGGCCGTGATCGGCGTGCCGTCCGAGCGATGGGGCGAGGAGGTCAAGGCGATCGTGGTGCGAGCCGGTGGCCAAGACCCGTCGCCCGAGGAGCTCATCGCCTTCTCCAAGACGCACCTGGCCGGCTACAAGGTGCCGAAGTCGATCGACTTCGCCGATGCCCTGCCCCGCAACCCCAGCGGCAAGGTCCTGAAGAAGGACCTGCGAGCCCCGTTCTGGAAGGACCGAAAGCGCCAGATCGGCTGACCGGCTGACCGGCTGTCAGAGGTTGCCGGGCTCCGGGCGCCGGTGGGCCCGGCTGCGGACCCAGAGGAAGGCACGGATGGCGAGGGCCACCACCACGGCGAGCAGCGCCAGCTTTCCGAAGAACAGCACCGTGCCCAGGACGGCCTTGAGCAGCCACCAGGCCACGGCGAGCACCAGCAGCACCAAGAAGACCAGAGCTGCGGTGTCGAGGGTCGAGGCGAGCTGGCGCTTGGACGAGGCCACGGCCCAAGTGTGCCAGGCCGCAGAAACCTCGGCTCGTCAGCTGCACACCCTTTGTACCCTCGGGCCCACGACTCCTCCCGATGAACCGCTCGCTGCCCTCGGCTGGGGCCCCGACCTGGCCGCCGCCCTCCCCCCGGGGCTGGACCCGGCCAGGGTCGTGCGCGCCGACCGGGGGTGGGTCACGGCGCTGGGTCGGGAGGGCGAGCTGCGCCTGCGCTTCGACCCGCTCCACCCGCTGACGCCGCCGCCCACCACCGGCGACTGGGTGGCGTCCTCCCCCGCCGACGACCTGGTCCGGTCGGTCCTGCCCCGGCGCACCGCGCTGGTCAGGGCCGGGGCCCACGACGAGGCCACGCCTCAGGTCCTGGCCGCTGACGTCGACCTGGTCGGGGTCTGCGTCGCCCTCTCGACGCCCCCGAACGCCCGGCGCATCCAGCGCTACGTCACGCTCGGGTGGGCGAGCGGGGCCACCCCCATGCTCGTGCTGACCAAGGCCGACGAGGCCTACGACACCGACGCCGTGACCACGGCCGCCGGGCTGGCCCCGGGTGTCGAGGCCGTCGAGGTGAGCGCCCGGGACGGGCGGGGTGTCGACGCCCTGCGGCGCCGGCTCGACGGCGGGCGGACGCTGGTGCTCGTCGGCCCGTCCGGGGTGGGCAAGTCGACACTGGTGAACGCCCTGGTCGGCCGGGAGGCCATGGCCACCGGCGCCGTGCGGGCCGGCGACCAGAAGGGGCGCCACACGACCTCGACCCGCGAGCTGGTCCCGATCCCGGGCGGCGGTGTCCTCCTCGACACGCCCGGTCTTCGGGCGTTGGTGCCGTGGGACGACGGCGAGGGGCTGGCCCGCGCCTTCCCCGACGTCGAGCCCCTCCTCGGCACCTGCCGGTTCGCCGACTGCCAGCACCGCAGCGAGCCGGGGTGCGCCCTCCACGCCGCCGTCGCCGACGGGTCGCTGGCGGCCGGGCGCTTCGAGGGCTGGCGGCGGTTGCAGGCCGACCTCGACCGCATCGATGCCGAGACCGAGGCCAGGCGTGCGGCGCAGGACCGCTCGTCTCGCTCCCGGCGGAGCCGGCGGAGCCGCTGAGGCTCGCGCCCGAGCGGCCGATCGGGAGCCGGGATGAGGCCTTCGCGCCCGACGGTCTGCCTAGGCTGGACCCGGATGTCCCGCCGTCCCGTGCTCGCCGCCGTTGCCGCGAGCTTCGTGCTGCTCGTCGGCGCCGCGGCCTGCGGGTCGACCGGCGGCGGGCCCACCGGTCCGGCGGCTGCGCCCCCGCCGCGCGTGGGCGCCGTGACCGTCGACCCCTCGACTGGGCCCATCGGCACGCTGTTCACGCTCACCGCCCGAGAGCTCAAGGAGGGCGAGGCGGTCGCCTTCGAGATCACGTTCCCGGGCGAGGGCAAGGCCTTCCCTGGCGCGGCCCTCACGGTGCCGGCCGACGGCGTCGCCTCCACCACCTACCGGGCCACCACGGCGAACCAGCCCGGGGAGTACGTCGTCCGCCTCACCGGGCCGCCCGGCAGCCTGGCCGAGGGCAGGTTCAGCGTGAACGACGGCGCGCCGGTGACCAGCACCATGCCCACCGAGGACTCGTCGGCCGCCGGCCCTTCGACCAGCGGGCGGACGGGCACGACCGGCCGATCCGGCCGGACGACCACGACGGCCAAGGGCGGCTCCACAACGACCGCCACATCCGTCAAGGGGTCGAGCACCACCACCACCACCCGGAAGGCCACGACGACCCTCGCCCCGACGACCACCAACGCCACCGCCACCACTCGCTGACCGAACTGACCGAGCCGGCTGGGCCCTCGTAGGGTCACTCCCGTGGCCGACGAGGACGTGGTGCTGTGGGAGGAGGTCGATGGCGTGGCGACGCTCACCCTCAACCGGCCCGACCGTATGAACGCGTGGACCGGGGCGATGGAGGCCCGCTACTTCGACCTCCTCGAGCGGGCGGCGGCGACGCCTGCCGTCCGGGCCGTGGTGGTCACCGGAGCCGGTCGCGGCTTCTGCCCCGGGGCCGACATGGACATCCTGTCGGGCGCTTCGGCCGAAGGGGGCCAGAGCCTCACGGCCACGGGCCCAGGCCACCGGCCGAAGACCTTGGCCACGACGGTGCCGAAGATCGTCGTCGCCGCCGTCAACGGCGCCTGCGCCGGGGTCGGGCTCGTCCAGGCGCTGTGCTGCGACATCCGCTTCGGCGCCGCCGGGGCCAAGTGGACCACGGCCTTCGCCCGTCGGGGCCTGGTGGCCGAGTACGGGTCCTCGTGGCTCCTCCCCCGCCTGGTCGGTACGAGCCGGGCCCTCGACCTGCTCGCATCCGGACGGGTGTTCACCTCCGAGGAGGCGCTCGAGCTCGGCCTGGTCAGCCGGGTGCTGCCGGCCTCCGAGGTGCTGGCGGCCGCCCAGGCGTACGCCCGCGACCTGGCCGCCAGCTGCTCGCCAGCCTCGATGGCCGTGATGAAGCAGCAGGTCTACGGCGCCTGGTCCGAGTCGCTGGACGAGGCCGTCGGGAGGGCGAACCGGTTGATGGGGCAGAGCCTCTCCGGCGTGGACTTCGTCGAGGGCGTCCGCTCCTACGTGGACCGCAGGCCGCCCGCCTTCGAGCCGCTGGGCCAGGGCACGACCTTCCACGACGACTGATGCGACCGACGAGATGACGTGAGCCCGGGCCGTTTCGGCGCCGTCGACCGCATCGCCATCCTCGGGATGGACGGCGCCGTGTCCACCCTGCGGCCCGACGGCACCGGCGCCCGGGTCGTGTCACCCGGCGGTGGGGGCGCCTCCCAGCAGCAGGTGGCCTGGTCACCCGGCGGGCGACGGCTGGCCTGGGGCCGGAGCGAGCGGCGCAGCGGGGAGCAGGCCCGGTCGTCCCTCGTCACCGCCGATCCCGACGGGGGTGACCGGGTCGCCACCGCGCTCCCAACGATGCCCTTCTACCTGTGGTGGCGGCCGGACGGCCGGGCGGTGGCCTGCCTGGCCAACGGCCCGCAGGGCATCGACCTGGTGCTGGTCGAGCCGGGCGGCCCGGCCCGGGTGGCCGTGCGGGGGGGCCCGCTGTTCTTCGCCTGGTCCCCGGACGGCCGGCGCCTCGTGTGCCACGTCGACGACGACCACCTCATCACCCTGAGCGGTGAGCCCGAACGGGCGCCGGACGGGGACGAGCTGGGCGAGGCCGAGGGGTTCACGGCGCCGGCCTGGCTCGAGGAGGGCATCGTGGCTGACGTGAGAGGCGATGACGGGCGCCGGCTTCTGGCGCTGCTCGACCCGGCCACCGGTCAGGTCCGCCGACCGCTGGCCAGGCACGACGGCTGGGCCCGGGTGGTGGCCGCCCGCACGGGCCACCGCCTGGCCGTGTGCGTCGGGCCCCTCGACCCTGGACGCGACCGGGCCGTGCTGGTCGAGGACGGCGAGGCGATCCCCGAGGCGCTGACCGTGGTCGACCTCGTCAACGGAACGCTGGACGTCGTGCTGGCCCACCCTCCGATCGCCGCCGAGTGGTCGCCCGACGGTCGCCGCCTGCTCGTCCTGGTCCCCGACCAGGCTCAGGTCGGCCGGCCCCAGCTGCGCTGGCTGGTGTGGGACGGGGGTGAGGCCAGACCGGTCGGCGAGCCGTTCACGCCGAGCACCTGGTGGGCCCGCACCGAGCTGGCCTTCCCCGAGCAGTTCGCGGCCAGCCGCCGCACGTGGTCGCCCGACAGCCGGTCCATCACCTTCGCCGTCCAGCGCCCGAACGGGACCTCCGTCGTCGTCGTCCTTCCGGTCGACGTCTCCCGGGACAGCGCCCCGCACGAGGTTGGCCTCGGCCTTACCTCGAGCTGGAGCCCGGCCTGATGGGACTTCAGCTCCCGGGCGTCGCTCCCCACACCGGCGTGAAGTAGCCGACGCTCGGCGGCTGGAGCAGTCGGCGCTGGCAGTCGGTCAGGTCGAGGCCGAGCACCGGCTGGAGGTGCTGCCAGTCGCTCCACGCCGACGACCCTGGGGAGTACTTGTAGAGCACGGCCAGGCGCTCCCCGGGCCCCTGCCACGGCACGGTGCAGTGGGCCACGGCCTCGGTGAAGACGAGCAGGTCGCCGGCGTGGACCGGCACCTCGGTGACCAGGCGCTCGGCGCCGGCGGGCACCGGCATCCCGGCCCGGTGGCTGCCGGGGATGCAGCCGAAGCCGCCCGATCCCGGCGGGTGGTCGACCAGCGCCCACGACAGCGTCACCAGACCGAGGCGGGCGCGACCCAGGTCGTGCACGTAGAACTGCGACGGGTCCCACGGAACCGGGCCGCCGTGCAGCCCGAGGCCGCTGGTGGTTGGGGCCATCCGAATGGCGTAGGCGTGGTCGATGCGGGTGGCCGGACCGTGCACCTCGTCGAGCACGGCCAGCGCCACCGGGTGGTCGAGGAGGTCGACGAAGGGCTGGCCCTGGAGCAGCAGATCGTTGATGCGCTGGGACGACAGGTCCGACCCCGCCGGTGGGCGTCGCACCGCGTGCACCGCCGCCCGGAGCCGGTCGACCTGGTGAGGGGCCAGGGCGCCAGGGAGGACGAGGAAGCCCCGCACGTCCAGCTCGTAGCGCTAGAGGTCGCTCAGGCCCATGTCAGCGCCCCGGCCCCCACGGCGGCTCGTCACAGCCCTTCGGCGGCAGCGTCGGGTTGGGGACGCTGAGGAACTTGTAGGCGATCATGGCGCTGGAGGCCAGGTTCGCCAGCGGGAGCGCGGCCGTCGGGCGGGGCCCCCAGAGGTTGGGCCAGCGGCGGCGCCACCAGAGCGCCCCGCCCAGCACCCAGACGGCGGACGACAGCAGCGTGGCCGCCCGGGCCCGCCCCCGCCACCGGGCGGTGGACGTGAGGCCGGCGATGGCCAGGTCGATCGGGAAGTAGGCCGGGAAGGTCACCAGGCACTGGCCGACGCTGGCCCCGACCCCCTTGCCTCCTCTCCCGCCGCTCCACACCGGAACGCAGTGGCCGACCACCGAGGCGGCGCCGGCGACGTTCGCTCCGGTCCCCCCGGCGAGAGCCCGGCCGACGACGGCGGCCACCGCGCCCTTGGCGATGTCCATCCCGATCACGGCGTAGCCCCATCGGGGACCCAGCACCGAGTAGGCGTTGGCCCCTCCTGGGTTCCCCGACCCCGTCGTCCGCAGGTCGACGGCTCCTCCGGTGGCCATGCGGGTGGCCAGGTCCCCCGACGGCGTGGTGCCGATGAGGTACCCGACGACCGATGCACCCAGAAGCCGGGAGGCGGGGTGCACTACCGGTCCGCCGGCTCGCCGGCGCGCTCGCCCACGGCCCGCTCGAGGGCGCGGACCTCGTCGAGTGTGAGGTCGCGCCAGGCACCCGGTCGCAGCTGCGGGTCGGCCAGCGGTCCGATGCGGGTGCGCACGAGCCGGCGGACCGGGTGGCCGACGGCCTCGCACATGCGGCGGACCTGGCGGTTGCGGCCCTCGTGGATGGTGAGCTTCAGCACGTTCGGCGACGGGCTCGACGCCTTGGCCGGGGCCGTGACGCCGTCCTCGAGCTCGATCCCGTACCGCAGGCGCTGCAGGGTCTTCGCCGTGACCACCCCGTCGACCTCGGCCAGGTACTCCTTCTCGACGCCGAAGCTCGGGTGGGTGAGGCGGTGGTGCAGCTGCCCGTCGTTGGTGAGGAGGAGCAGCCCCTCGGTGTCGGCGTCGAGGCGGCCGACCGGGACCACCCGCGGCTCGGCCGGCACCAGCTGCACCACCGTGGGTCGGCCCTGCGGGTCGTCGGCCGTGGCCACCACACCGGCCGGCTTGTTCAGCAGCCGGTAGACCAGTCCGGGGGCCGTGCCGATGGGGGTGCCGTCGACGGCGACGACGTCCCGGTCCGGATGGACGCGGCGCCCGAGCACGGCCACCTCGCCGTTGACCATGACCCGGCCGGAGTCGATCAGGTCCTCGGCCACCCGGCGGCTGCCGATCCCGGCCCGGGCGAGCACCTTCTGCAGGCGCTCGCCGTCGGACAGCTCGGCGCTCACGGCGACCCGTCGTCCCGATCATCCCGCAGCCCCCGCTCCAGCGCCTCGACCATCGAGGCATCCGGGACGAACGCACCGAGCGGCGGGAGCCGTTCGAGCGAGTCGATGCCGAGCGACTCGAGGAACTGCTGGGTGGTGCCGTACAGGACGGCCTGGCCCGGCCCCGGGTCGCGCCCGACCTCGGCCACGTAGCCCCGGCCGACCAGGGTGCGCAGCACGCCGTCGACGTTGACCCCGCGGATCGCCCCCACCTGCGCCCGGCTGACCGGCTGCTTGTAGGCGACGATGGCCAGCGTCTCGAGGGCGGCGGCCGAGAGCTTGGACGACTGGCCTTCGAGCACGAAGCGCTCGACCCACGGCGAGCAGTCGGGGTGCGACTGGAACCGGTAGCCGCCGGCCACCAGCACCAGCTGGAAGCCCCGGCCTTCGGCCTCGTACCCCGAGGCCAGCTCGTCGCACAGCTCGACCACCCGGGTCGTGGGGATCTCGAGGAGCTGGGCCAGCAGCTCGGGGGGCACGGGCTCCTCGGCCACCATCACGACGGCCTCGACGGCCCGCTGCTCGGGAAGTGGCACAGCCACCCATCCTGCCAGCCGGGGGCCGCGGCCCCGGCGAAGGGTGGGTCCGAGGGGCCCGGGGCGCTGGCGCATCGGTCCGTATTGCTCCGACCGGAACCGAAGGTCCGCCGCCCTGCGTCCGATGTGGTGAACGAGAGGAGCACCCGTGCGCACATCCATCATCATCATCATCGGCGCTGCCGTTGGCCTGAGCGGGGGCTGCGGCCAGGTCTCGACGGAGGACGACACGACCGCGACGACCGAGCTGACCCGGGCCGCGCCTCCCACCGTGGCGGTGACCACCGCGCCGCCGACCCCCGATGCACCGACAGCTCAGCCGACCACGGCGCCGACCGGGGCGCCGACGCCGACGACGATCCGCACCACCACGACACGGCCGGCGACCACGACGACGCGTCCCCTCACCCGGGCCGAGGCCACGTCCAACCTGTGCACATCGGTGGCCTCGGCCGACGAGGCGATCCAGCGGGGCAACTTCGTCGCCGGCGGCCTGCGCCTCAGCTCGGCGATCGGCAGGAACGAGAAGGCCGCCGACGCGGCGGTGCTGGCGGCGGCGCGGAGCATGCTCCGCTCCGGCCTCAACGGGGACGCCGAGGGCTACGTGACCGCCCGATCGACGGCGTCCACCGCCTGCGCCCGGGCCGGGTACCCGATCCAGCTCAGCGGCCCGATCATGTGCGTCCAGGCCCCCTGCCCCTGAGGCCCCGGGGGGACAGGCGGGCTCAGCCCAGCAGGTCGGCGGCGGCCAGCTCGGTGCCGGGCAGGGCGGACGGCCGGAGGAGGTCGCCGTGGCGGGCCGTGGCCGTGGCCCGGTAGCCGCCGGCCGCGGGATCACCGAACACCGAGATGGTGCCGGCCCCGACGTCGAGCAGCCACACCTCTCCGACGGAGGCTGCGGCGTAGAGGGGCAGCTTCACCTCGCGGTCGAAGCGGGCACTGGTGTCGCCCACCTCGACCAGCAGCAGGACGTCGGCCACCGTCGGGTGGCGGGACGCGTAGTAGTCGTCGCGGTGAGCCAGGACGGTGAGGTCCGGCTCGGGCATGGAGAGCTCGCTCAGGTGCAGCGGGCTCTGCACCCGGATGATCACCCCCGGGCCGAGAGCGCGCCCGAGATGGGCGTTGCACCGATCGACCCTCGATGCGTGCGGCGGATTGATCGGTGGCATCTCGACCACCTCCCCGTCGAGCAGCTCGACTCGTTCGTCGGGCTGGATCACCCCGGCCTCGACCATGCGTTCGTACTGCTGGACCGTGAAGCGTCGCCGGGGAAAGGCGAAGACGGCGGCCATGGCGGCAAGGGTACGACCGAACCGTGACGCTGGGGCCCAAGCGCGGCCCCGGTCCTAGGCTGGCTCCCCGTGCCCGAGCCCCGTCGTGTCGTCGTCACCGGACTCGGGGCGGTCACGCCCGTCGGGCTCGACGTGGCCAGCACCTGGGACTCGCTGGTCGCCGGCAAAGGCGGTGCCGGTCCCATCACCCAGTTCGACGCCACCGACTTCCCGGTCCGCATCGCCGCCGAGGCCACGGGCTTCGACGGGCCCACGATCTTCGGCAAGCGCCGGGCCCGCCACCTCGACCGCTTCGCCCAGCTGGGGCTGGTGGCGGCCAAGGAGGCCATCGAGGCCAGCGGCGTCCTCGACGGGATCGACCCCGAACGGGCCGGGGTCGTGTGGGGCAGCGGCATCGGTGGCCTGCGCACCCTCGAGGACCAGATCCTGCTGATGCACGAGCGGGCGCCCGACCGGGTCAGCCCCTACCTGGCCCCGATGATGATCTCGAACATGGCCGCGGGCGAGATCGCCATGGAGCACCACCTGCTCGGCCCGAACTCGTGCACGGTCACTGCCTGTGCGGCGTCGGCGCACGCCATCGGCGATGCCGCCGAGCTGATCCGCTGGGGCCGGGCCGACGTCATGGTGGCCGGCGGCAGCGAGGGCTCGATCACGCCGATCGGCATGGCCGCCTTCGCCGCGGCCAAGGCCCTCAGTGAGCGCAACGACGAGCCCGAGCGGGCCAGCCGGCCCTTCGACCGGGGGCGCGACGGCTTCCTGGCCGGCGAGGGCGGAGCCTGCCTGGTCCTCGAGGACCGGGAGCGGGCCCTGGCCCGCGGAGCCGACATCTGGGCCGAGCTCTCCGGCTACGGGCTGACCAGTGACGCCTTCCACGCCACCGCCCCCCACCCCGAGGGCGACGGGGCCATCCGCTGCATGCGGCTGGCGCTGGCCGACGCCGGCGTCGACCCCTCGGGCATCGGCTACGTGAACGCCCACGGGACCTCCACCGCCCTCAACGACAAGACCGAGGCCCACGCCATCAAGGTCGTGCTGGGCGACCGGGTGCCGGTGTCGTCGACCAAGTCGATGACCGGCCACCTCCTCGGCGCAGCCGGGGCCCTCGAGGCGGTGGCCACCGTCCTCGCCCTGCGCCACGGCGTGCTCCCGCCGACGATCAACCATGACGACCCCGACCCCGAGATCGGCCTCGACGTGGTGCCGAACGAGGCCCGGGAGCTGCGGGTGCGGGCGGCGCTGTCCAACAGCTTCGGCTTCGGCGGCCACAACGCCGCCCTGGTCTTCCGGGCCGTCTAGGTTCGTCCCGTGGATCGTGACCAGGCGTTCAAGGTGTTCCAGGAGACAGCCGCCGAGGTGATGGACATCGAGGCCTCGACCGTCGTCACCGCAGCGAAACTCAAGGATGACCTCGACATCGACTCTCTCGCCTTCGTCGAGCTGACCCTCGCTCTAGAGGAGGCCTACGACGCCAAGATCCCCGAGCCTCCCGAGGACACCGCGCTCACCACCGTGGGTGAGGCCTTCG
>JBKJUI010000096.1:0-4492 GCA_046590775.1 Acidimicrobiales bacterium | reverse complement strand
CTGGTGTCCATCCCGGTCAGCCCCTACGTCGAGGTGGCTCGGTGGGTCCTCGACCGCCTTGGCATTGCCTACCGGGAGGAGGGCCACGCCCCCTTCCTGCACCTTCCCGCCGCGCTCCGCCGTAGGGGCGGCACCGAGGTCCCCGTCCTGGCGGCGCCGGGGATGGCCCTGACCAACGCCAGCGCCATCCTGGAGCACTACGGCTTCCGCGGCCCGAAGCCGCTCTACCCCGCCACGGCCAACGCGCGAGCCGAGGTCGAGCAACTGGTCTCGCTCTTCTACGACGACATGGGAGTAGCGGTGCGGGCCTGGGCCTACGCCCAGATGCTGCCCGAGCGAGCCTCCACAGCTCGGGTGTGGAGCAAGGGCGTGCCGGCATTCGAGTCGTTCGTGGTGAGGAAGACCTATCCGTTGCTGGCCGCGTGGATGGGCCGGGCCCTGGCGATCACCCCGCACACCGTCGAGGAGATGCTGCCCAGGATCGACGCCGCCTTTGACGAGGTCGAGGTGAGGCTCGGCGACGGTCGCCGCCACCTCACCGGTGACCGCTTCACTGCTGCCGACCTGGTGTTCGCCGCGCTCGTTGGTCCCGCCGTGCTGCCCGAGGGCTATGGCGGCCCGCTCCCGACGGCCGACGAGCTGCCGCCGCGGATGCGCGCCGACCACGAGCGGCTTCTAGCTCGGCCAGCCGGAGCGTACGTTCTGCGCCTCTACAGCGAGGACCGGCGCCTCCCCGTGGAAGTCCTCACCGACTGATCGGACCAGGATGCTGAGGATCCTGCGAGCCTCGCGCCGGACCGCCTCCAGACCAGGGAGGCTGATCCATGAAAAAGACGCTGTACGTCTGACTGCCCAGCCGACTGTCGACGAACTACTCGCAGGCCGCGAAGCCCCTCCGCTCTGGAGAACCCTGTCGCAGGCTGAAGCGGCCCCGACGGTCCGCCCGGTCCGAGAGGGTCGGGCGACGACACAGGCGGTCGCGGCAGCGGACGCTGATACCTGGTGCCGCTACGTGCCCATCCCGAGCGTTCTGCTGGCTCACGCTGCGGCGGTCGGTAGTGGGCTCGGGATGGTCCAGCGGGCTCTGCTGGATCCTCATGCCGACCCGAACGCTCGGACCCGGAGTGGGATACCTTGTTTGATGGGCGAGAGCGGCATCAAGACGCTCGCTTGGCGGCTGCCGATCGACGAGTGGCTTGCTGGCATGGGCCGGCGCATCTACCGGTCGGCGGCGTTTGATTATGGGCTCATCGGCTTTGAGGTCTCGGGGGAGGATCTGCCTGCAACGGACGATCACGAGCGGTACATCTCTTGCCTTGTTCCCGTAGAGGGAGACGTTCGCTACCTCGCTGCGACCCGGTGAGGTCCGTGGCGTTACCTTGCGCTCCACTGGTGCTGTTACACGGGTGATCCGGGGGTCCCTGGGCACGGTCATCCAACCACAGGCCGGTGTCGGTTGGATGGGGCGTGACGGGGCCGTGGCAGCTCAGCTGAAGGAACTGCACGGCCCATCGTCGGAGATGGTGGACAGCAGGCCGTCGAAGAGGTTGGCTCGGCCGGGGTCGGAGCGGTGGGCGGCGTCTTCGCGCTGGCGGCGGAGGATGGGGATGAACTGCGGCCCGGTCTCGAAGAACCCGCAGCGTTCGCAGATGCTCTCGAACTGGCAGTCGAGTGCGACGGGGCGGGTGCAGTGGCCGTTGCCGAGCAGCCGCCGGTGCGCGTCGGCTGCTGCTGGTCGTGTGCTGTCGGTGTCGATGCCGTCGGGCAGCGGGTCGTTGCCCTGGTAGCGGGCCTCGACTGCGTCGGTGACCTTGAAGTACTCGTCGGCGACGGTCCGATCGGAGATGCGGGCGTAGGTCAACGTCATGCGCATCGACCGATGCCCGAGCAGGGCAGCTATCGCCTCAAGGGACATGCCGCGGTTGATGGCTTGGGTGGCCAGTGTGTGACGAAGCTGGTGGGGGTGGACGTGGCCGATCCCGGCTCGACGGGCGATCGTGTCCACGTAGCGACCGATTGCGCATGCGTCGAAGGGGCTTCCGTCGTCGCGCTCGACGAGGCGACCCGTGAACGATGGTCCTCGCCGGGCCCGGTAGTCGGTGATGAGCTCGACGAGCAGCGGGTGGAGGGGAACGTGGCGGTCGTTGTGGAGCTTGCCGACCGGGATCCGCAACCAATGCGTCTCGCCGACGCGGACGACGGCGTCGTCCTCCAGGTCGGCCAGCTCGCCGACGCGCATGCCGGTGCGGGCCAGCAGTTCGACCACGAGGCGGCGCCGGCGGTTGGAGTCGGTGGCCAGGGTGGCCATGAAGTTGGCGGCGGTGGGGTCGTCGAGGAAGCGCGGCAGTGGCTCGTCGGCGCGGGGCAGGTCGTTGGCGTAGACCGGGACACGGGCCGGGGCGTCGTCGTAGCCCCACTCGATGATGCGCTCGAAGAAGGTGCGCAGCGTTCCCAAGCAGTTGCGGATGGTGGTCGCCGACAGGGTCGCGGCCTTCGTGCCGGGGCGGGCGGCCAGCCAGACCTTGTAGTCCTCGACGTGGCCCCGTCCGATGGCGGCAACGGACCTGCAGGCCGGGTCGGCGTCGCTGACCCGCCCGGCGAACAGGCGCAGCGTCGTGTTCGCTGAGGTGACGGTGGCCGGCCGGGACGACACGGCCAGCTGGTCGAGATAGGCGCGCATCGTCGTCGCCATCTGCGGCGCCCTGCCTGCAACCTCTTCCCACGACACCTCACCGCCGACCCGACGAGGCTCCGCCTTGACGACGGGCGTGGCGGCCGGCGCGGGCCGTGGGCTGCTCGGTCGCCGGGGACGGCGGGCCACCCTCGGACGGTCGGAGGATCGGATGGGGATCGTCGCCGGGACGTCGGCATAACCCCAGGTCAGGGCCCGTTCGAAGAACTTGATGAGCAGGCCGAGACGGTGGTCGACGGTGCGCTCGGACACCGTGGTGGACCACTGGGCTCCGGGCCGGGCCCGGAGCCACACGAGGTAGTCCTCGACGTGGCGTCGGCGGATCGCCGCCACCGACGCGCAGCGCACGTCGGCCTGGGTCACCCGCCCGGCGAAGTGGCGCAGCACCACCTCGGCCGCCTGCACGCTGGCCGGCTTGAGGAACTCGCCGAGGTCCTCGAGGTAGCGGCGCATGGTGGCGACCATCTGCGGGGCGGTCGCTGCGATCTCGTCCCACGTCGGCTCCGGTCGCGTCCAGCGGACGGGCGCGACGGCCAGGGCCCTTGCCGCTTGGGCGCTCATCGTCCCGTCCCGATCGACGCCTGCGCCTCGATGGCCTGAGCTGCCCGGTGATACTCGCCCGCGAGCCAATCCGGGGCCAGGTGGAGGTAGATGCGGGTCGAGGCGATGGAGCGGTGCCCGGCCTGGGCCTGGATGGCCTCGATGGCCATGCCCGCCTCCCGCAGCCGGGTGAAACAGGTGTGGCGCAGCTCGTGGCAGGTTCCGTGCGCTAACCCGGCACGGCGGCGGGCGCCGGTGAGGACCTCGTCGAGTCCCTCGGCCGACAACGGCTGGCCCCGGCGCGGACCCTTCAGCACGACGAAGACACGATCGGTGGCGGCGTCGGGTGGGCGCTCTTCGTTGAGGTAGTTGGCGACGGTGGCGAAGAAGGTGCGCGACACCGGGATGAGACGTTGGTGGCCGCCCTTGCCCTCGGCCACCAGCACCCGCCACTCGCCGAGCCGCAGATCGCTCAGGCGCAGGCCGAGCACCTCGCAGCGCCGCAGCCCGCCCAGCAGCATGGCTTCGACCATTGCCCGGTCCCGCCGGCTGCGTAACGCGCCGAGAAGCGCCTCCACATCGGCCGGGTCGAGGATGCGGGGAAGCCTCCGCGTCCCACGCACGAGCGGAACGCCGCGCAGCTCCCGGCGGGCGCGCCGGGTGGGCAAGCCGTGCGGCACCGGGTTGGCGTCGATGACCCCGCCGAGAGTGACCAGATAGCCGTAGAGGCTCGACACCGCCGCCAGCCGACGCTTGATCGTCGCCTCCGACAGCCCGCCGGAACGGTCGGAGATGCGCACGACGTTCTCGGCGCCGGGACGCGGCCGGCGCTGCGCCGACACGAACGCCAACACATCCGCCGGGACCACGTCGGCAGGCTCCTTCCTGACGACATCGAAGAACACCTTCAGATCGTGCGCGTACGCCCGGACGGTGTTCGGCCTCGCCCGGGCGGCTACGAACTCGAGGAACCCGTCGACGAGGTCATGGCCGACCTCATACACGGGCTCATCACAGCCAGGACGGACGACAGAACGGAACGACGGGGACCAGACCATGGGGCTCCTCCTCGGGGTTGATGAAGCCCAAAGAGGGTCCCTGGGCCGTCAGCCCAGGAGGTGGATCACCCGTATAAGTGCCGAAGTAGGGCGCCCACGACCCAGCCGAGCTGCGACCCACCGCCTCAAAGCGTTCTGTGTGCTTCGCTCCTTCCCCACCGCGGCCCCAGACCTGCGTCGATGCAAGCCGCCACCGCTCCGG
>JBKJUI010000006.1:0-3068 GCA_046590775.1 Acidimicrobiales bacterium | reverse complement strand
CGGCGCCCCGCTCGACGCTCTGGCCTACCTGAAGGCCGTCGCAGGTGACGTCCAGGTGGTCGGCCCCGACACCACGAGGGGCGACCCCACGACCCACTACCGGGGCGCGATCGACCCCCAGAAGGTGGCCGAGCAGCTGGACGTCACCTGAGACGGCCTTCAGGTAGGCCAGGGCATCGAGCGGGGCGCCGGTGACCTGACCGCCCAGGTCCCCGAGCGTCATCTGGGTGAGGCGGGCCAGGGTCGCAGCGTCGACGCTGACCCACGGCTTGCCCGCCCCCAGAGGGTTGCGGCCGTCGGGCAGCCTGGCGTAGGTGCTTCCGCCCGTGCGGACCACGGTGATCCTGGTCGCCGGGACCCCGGCCCCTTCGACCAGCTCGATCTCGGCCTGGGCGTCGCCTCCGGCGAAGTCCCCCACACCGGTCGCGGTGACCGTGCGCCGCCCCGAGGTCACGGTGAGGAGGCCTCGAGCCGTGCCGGCCCCGGAGGTGGCGGCGTAGGCCGCACCCACGGCACGGCCGCCCGGACCGGTGGCCAGGTCGACGGTGCCCTCCTCGTTGCTGGCGGGGAGGGCGACGAGCGCCACCAGGGTGGCCACCGACAGCACGGCGATGGCTCCGGCGGCGACGAACCGGCCACGAGGTCGGCGGCTCTGGGTCGTCTCGGTGCGCCCGGTCCGGGCCATCCCCACGCTCGCCCGGGCGGCGAGGACATCCTCCCTGGCGAGGGTCGGGTCGGGGACCGGGTCGGCGGGACCCACGAGGGACCGGACGGCGGCGAGGTCGTCGGGCTGCGTGCTCGGGCGGGGGTTCTGAGCCGGGTTCGTCATGGTGCGTCCTTCGGAGAGGTGGGGGGGAGGTCGGCGAGGAGGTCCTCGAGTCGGCGGCGGGCCCGGTGGAGGCGGACGGCGAACGTGGCCGGCGACACGCCGAGGGTGGCCGCCGCCTCGTCCGGCTCGAGTCCCTCCCAGGCCACCAGGAGGAGGAGCTCCCGGTCCGCCGGCCGGAGGCGGGCCAGCGCCACCCGGGCCGCGGCGGCGGCGACGGTGGACTCGGCCGGGTCGGGGGGCGCTGGCGCGGCGGTGCGGCCGGACAGGCGCACGAGCAGCCTGTGGCGGCGGCGGTCGGAGCGGCGGGCGTTGGAGAGCTGGCCGGCGGCAACCTTGTAGAGCCAAGGCAAGGGCTGCGTCGGGGGCTCGTCCATCGTCCGCCACAGGACCTCGAAGGTGGCGAGGGCGGCGTCCCCAGCCTCCTCGGCCCCGGCGCGGCGCCGGCAGTAGGCCAGCACCGCCGGGTAGTGGGCGTCGAACAGGGCGGCGAACGAGGCATGCCGGTCGAGCGGCGGTGGCGCGGTCTGGTCGACCATCGTGGGCATCACCTCCTCTCCGTCCGCCACGGCGCCTGGCTTACACGGGCGCGGCTCCTAGCGTTGCCCTGTGCCCGCCGCCGACCGCACCACCGTCGTCCTGGTCCGCCACGGCGAGAGCCAGGTCACCGTCGACCAGATGGTCGGTGGGCACGGCGGGTGCACAGGGCTGTCCAAGCGTGGCCGGCGGCAGGCCGAGGCCCTGCGGGACCGCCTCCTCACCTCCGGCCTGGTACGGGACGCCACGACGCTGTACGCCTCGGTCCTGGCTCGGGCGGTCGAGACGGCCGCGATCATCGGCCCCGCCGTCGGGACCGGCGGGCTCGAGGTCGAGGAGCGCTGCGAGCTGTGCGAGCTCCACGTGGAGGAGGGGGACGGCCTCAGCTGGGTCGAGTTCGGGACGCGCTACGGCCGGCCGCCGTGGGACTCCGACCCCAGCGTCCCGCTCTCCCCGGGCAGCGAGTCGTGGTCCGGGTTCGTCGATCGGGCGTCGGCCGGGCTCTCGGCCGTGGCCGAGCGCCACCCCGGCGAGCAGGTCGTCGTGGCCTGCCACGGCGGGGTCATCGAGGCCGCCTTCTCAGCCTGGGGCGGGCGGGTTCTCGCCGCGCCGAGCACCCTGTTCCGTCCCGACAACACCGGGCTCACCATCTGGTCGAGGCAGGACGGGAGCTGGCGCCTCGACCGCTACAACGACCGAGCCCACCTCGACGGCCAGGAGCTCTAGGCCTTCGGCCGACGGCCTAGCGATGGCGGCGGGCCTCGACGTGGGCCACCGCCTCGGCCTGCTCCACCGGCTCCTGGGGATGCATGGCCAGGTCGATGGCCGACCACGTGGTCTTGCTTGCCGGGTAGCCGAGGAGGGGCAGCACGACGGCGATCACCGCGGCGCTGACGACCAGCGTCCACGGCGGGACGGGGATGATGTCGCCCGTGGCCAGGCCGTAGGCGAACAGGTCGATGCAGAGCAGGGACAGCACCAGTCCGAGGTTCAGCGTGTACGCGCCGAGAAAGAAGCCCTCCTCCGGCTTGCGCTCGAAGCGGTGGCCACACGTGGGGCACCGCTCGGCCAGCGTGAACCACTGGACGAACAACCCCCGCCCCCCGCACAGTGGGCACCTGCCCACGAGGCCCCGAAGGACCATCCGGGTCGGGGTGGGCAGCTCGACCGCCTCGTCGGGGCCTCGCACCACACACGCCATCCTCCCACGCGGTTGGCGCTGGCGCTCCCTAGGCGTGCAGCCCGCACTCCGTCTTGGCGGCACCCGTCCAGCGGCCGCTGCGGACGTCCTCGCCCTCGCCCACGGGCTTGGTGCAGGGCCAGCAGCCGATCGACGGGTAGCCCTGGTCCAGCAACGGGTTGGTGGGGACATCGTGGTCCCGGATGTAGGCCTGGACGTCGAGGTCGGTCCAGTTGGCGATCGGGTTGACCTTCACGAGGCCTCGCAGGTCGCGGGCCACGATCGGCGCCTCCCGCCGGGTCTCGGCCTCGGAGCGTCGGAGCCCGCTCATCCAGGCCTGCTTGCCCTGGAGGGCCCGGTCGAGCTGGCCGACCTTGACCGACGAGCAACAATTCTCCGGATCGACTTTCCACAACTCCTCGGCGTGATGCGCGACCGTCATCATCGGTAGATTGAGGCCATAGCGACGACGGATCACTTCCACCGTCGCGAGTGACTCGGGGAAGTGGTAGCCGGTGTCGATGA
>JBKJUI010000464.1:0-20616 GCA_046590775.1 Acidimicrobiales bacterium | reverse complement strand
GCTCACTCTGCGTGGCCGCCTCCGAGCACCAGATCGGTGCTCAACCCGACCGCCAGCCAGACCACGCGTAGACCACGCGACGGCGCTCAGACCACGCGTAGACCACGCGATTCCGGTCATTCGCGCGCACTGGCGGTCGATGCCGGACAAGGCAAAGATGCAGGTCAGAGGCTATTTTTGGCCTCTGACGGGGTGTGTGACGGGGCACCCGGGCTGTAGGCGGGGTTCTGTCCACCGGTAGCTCTCGCTGGCCGGATGGGTGGTCATCCCTCTTTGCGGTCTACCCGGGGGATGTGGACGGGCCGTCCTCCCCCTGCTCGACCTTGCTCCGGGTGGGGTTTGCCAAGCCGCCACGGTCACCCGTGACGCTGGTGCGCTCTTACCGCACCGTTTCACCCTTGCCTGTGCCGTCTCCGGCCATCGGCGGTCTGCTCTCTGTTGCACTTTCCTGCGGGTCACCCCGACTGGCTCTCGCCAGCACCCTGCCCTTTGGAGCCCCGACCTTCCTCGACACGGTCAAGCCGTGCCGCGACCACCCACCCGGGTGCACCGTCGCCTCCCATGATGCCACCAACCCGTCGGTGGGGCGCAGTGTGCCCACCTCTGGCTCCTCCAGGGACCAGAAGTGGGCAGACCCGAGGTGGGTCAGGCGACGTCCTGGGCCGGGTCGAGGGCTCGGAGGAGCTCGGGGGCCACGATGGGGCGGGTGGTGCGCTCGACCATGCCCGGGGTGGGGAGCTCGCCTTCGGCGATCTCGATGTCGGCCAGCTTGCGGGCGGTGACCAGGACCCGGCCCTCGAGGGAGCCGATGGTCATGTTGTAGGCCTCGACCGCCTTGTCGAGGGAGCGGCCGGTCTTGTCGAGGTGCTCGCCCAGGGTGCCGAGGCGCTTGTGCAGCTCGCGGCCGAGGTCGCAGACCTGGCGGGCGTGCTCGGCCACCGCCTCCTGGCGCCAGCCGTGGGCGATGGCCTGGAGGAGCCCGATGAGGGTGGTGGGCCCGGCGAGCAGCACCCGCTTGAGGGCGGCGTGCTCGAACAGGTCGGCGTCGGCCTCGGCGGCGCCCGAGAGGATGGCGTCACCCGGGACGAAGAGGACGACGAGGTCGGGCGCCGGGTCGAAGGCCTGCTGGTAGCGCTTGCCGGCCAGTGCGTCGACGTGGTTGCGGACCTGGCGGGCGTGGTCGGCCAGCCGTGCCCGTCGGGTGGGCTCGTCGGTGGCCTCGCTGGCGTCGAGGAAGCCCTGCAGCGGGACCTTGGCGTCGACCACGACGGACTTGCCGCCGGCCAGGCGGACGACGAGGTCGGGGCGCACGCCGGCGCCGTCGGGGCCGACGGCCCGCACCTGCTCGTCGAAGTCGCAGTGGCGGACCATGCCGGCGACCTCGACCACCCGGCGCAGCTGGAGCTCACCCCAGCGGCCCCGCACGGCCGGGGCCCGCAGAGCCGTGACCAGGTTGGCCGTCTCCGACCGCAGGTCGCGCTGGGCGAGCGCCAGCGCCTCGACCTGGGCCAGCACCGCGGTGTCGGCCTCGGCCCGTGAGACCTCGAGGCGCTGCATCCGCTCCTGCACCTGCTGGAGCACCTCGGCCACCGGGCTGATCAGCCCTGCGACGACCGTGGCCCGGGCGTCGAGCTCGGCGGCACCCTCGGCCCGCTGCCGAGAGAGGTGCTGCTCGGCCAGCTGGAGGAACGACGTGCTGGAACGTTCCAGGGCATCGGAGGACAGCGCGCTGAACCGCTCGGCCAGTCGCGCCTCGGCCTCGACCTGTGCCTTCTCGAGAGCGTCGAGCCGCTGGGTGGCGGCGGCCCGCTCGGCGGCCAGGAGCCTGGCCGCCCCGACCTGCTCGGCCTCGAGGCGCTGAGCCGCGGCGTCGCGCTCGGCGCCGAGCAGCCGGGCGGCGGCATCCCGGTCGGCCTCGAGGCGCTGGGCGGATGCCTCCCGTTCGTTGCCCAGCGCCGCCTCGGCGACGGCCAGCGCCGCGCGGAGATCGGCGACCTCGTTGGCCAGGGCCGCAGCCTGGCTCCCGGCATGCGTGCCCCGTTCGGCGACCCCGGCTGCAGCGACGCGCTCGGCGGCCAGCGCCGCCTCGGCCACCGCCAGCCGGGCCCGCAGCGCGGACGCGTCGCCGGTCAGCGCCTCGACCCGGGCGGCCGAGGGCATCCCGCGCAACCGACCCGCCTGCGCCGCCGCCAGGGCGGCCAGGGCCACGCAGAAGGCGGCCAGAAGAGCGGGGAGGAGCACGCTGCAACGTTATGGACGGGTGTGACGGCGCTCGCGGATGGAGGTGGAGGTGTGGGACGATCGGCTGGTCATGGCTGACGCTCCGCCCCCCCGCCGGCCACCGTCCGGATCCGAGCCGTCCGGCGGCGCGGCCGAGATCGCGGCCGAGAAGCTCGGATCGATGTGGCGCCGCCTCCGGGGATCGACCGGTGGTGCCTCGGGGGAGGTGTCGAGCGCGCCGGCCGCAACGGGAGACGAGGAGCAGCGGCGCAGTCCCGCCGGCGCCCCGGAGCTGACGAGCCCAGACGCCGCGTCGGCGCCGCCGTCGACCTGGGATCCGCCCTCCGGGCCGCCCGTCGTCCCTCCGAGCGCTCTGCCGCCGCCGCCCGCACCCCAGCCGTTGGCGGCGCCACCTGGCGCCCCTGCCCCGGCTCCCCCGCCCAGCGGTCCCTCGGCGCCCCCGCCGCCCCCGCCGCCCAGCGGCTCACCGGCCCCGCCCTGGGCGCAGCCGGCCACCGCCGGCCCGCCGCCGCCGCCGGCTGGGCCGTGGGCTTCGCCGCCGGGGGCCGCTACGCCGCCGCCGCCGGCCGGGCCGTGGGCTCCGCCGCCGGGCCCGCCGCCGCCATGGGCGCAGGCGCCTTCGGGTGGGGCCGCTCCGTGGGGCCAGTCGCCGGCGCCCGGCGGCGTCGCGCCCGCGGTCTGGGGCCCCGCTCCCTCGGGCCCGGTCGCCCCGCCGGCGGCGGAGCAGCGCGGCGGCCCGTGGGTGGTCCTCCTCACGGTCGGCCTGGCGGTCCTGGTGCTGGCCATGGTCGCCGTGGGTCTGCGGGTCGGCGCCGGGGCGCCGCCGAGCGACGAGGTGCTGGAGGTCGATCCCATCACCGGCAAGACCGTTCCCCCGGGGGGTGCTGTCACGAGGCCCAGCTCGTCGACCACCACGTCGGTCCCCGGCGCGACCACCACCATCGTGCCGCCCGTCGACGTGACCACGCCGAAGATCAAGGTCGCAGACGCCGACGGGCGGTTCACGGTGACCGTGCCCCGGACCTGGCTCAACGTGCCGACGGCCCAGCCCGACCAGAACCAGTGGGTGCCGATGGCCCAGCTGGCCTCGGGCGAGCTCGGTCAGACCGACTACGTCTTCGCCGTGCGCTGGGCGGCCACCGCCGGCTGCGACCTGGAGCGCTGCGCCAACGAGGTCGTGGAGCCGCTCAAGGCCGCCAACCCCCGGATCACGCCCGTCACCACACCGGACAAGGTCGGGGGCCTCCCCGCCATCCGGATCGAGGTGACGGTCGGTGACCGGCGGCTGGTGGCCTGGGTCGTCGTCCAGGGCGACAGGTACTGGGTGCCGCAGCTGCGCGGCCCCCCCGAGCAGTTCGACCTCGTCCTGGCCGTGGTCCGCCCAGTGGTGGACTCGATGTCATTCGGCTGATGGGAGCGCCTCTGCCGGAGCCGGTAGCCGACCTCATGGCCGTGGTGGCCGATGCGGCGCGTCCGGCGGTGGAGCGGCTCCGGGCGGCCGACGGGCTGCGTGCCGCCCTCGACGCGTGGTTGCCCAGCCTGGCCGACGCCGCCCGGGCCGAGGAGGGCCAGAGCTGGGCCACCATCGGGTCGGCGCTCCACATCAGCCGGCAGGCGGCCCAGCAGCGCTTCGGAGGCCCGCGCCGCAAGCACGCGACCGAGGCCTGGAACACCGATCCGAAGCACGACCCCTCGGTGCCGGCACGCCGCCCGGGGTAACGTTTCAGCCATGCCTCGGCCCATCTGGTCTGGAGCGGTCAGCTTCGGGCTCGTGAACGTGCCCGTGAAGCTCACCACGGCCCAGTCGCCGAAGGACGTCCGCTTCAACCAGCTGGACGGCAAGGACGGCACGAAGATCGCCACCAAGCGGGTGCGGCCCGATACGGGCGAGGAGGTGCCCTATGAGCGCCTGGTGAAGGGCTACGAGATCTCGCCCAGCCGGTACGTGATCATCGAGCCCTCCGAGCTCGAGGCGCTCGACCCGAAGGCCAGCCGCACCATCGACATCGAGGAGTTCGTCTCTCTCGACGAGATCGACCCGCTGTACTTCGAGAAGGGCTACTACCTGATCCCCGACAAGGGGGCCGAGAAGGCGTACGCCCTGCTGGCCAAGGCGATGGAGGCCACCAACCGGGTGGCCATCGCCCGCTTCGTGATGCGCACCAAGCAGTACCTCGCCGCCATCCGGGCCAAGGAGGGCGCCCTCGTGCTCTCCACCATGCTCTACGCCGACGAGGTCACCACGGTGGCCAACCTCGACCTCCCCGATGTCGAGAAGGTGGCGCCCTCCGAGCGCGAGGTGAAGATGGCCGAGCAGCTGATCGAGAGCCTGTCCACCGAGTTCGACCCCGCCCGCTACAAAGACGAGCACCGGGAGAAGGTGCTGGCGCTGATCGAGGCCAAGTCCGAGGGCCAGGAGATCGTGACCTCGACCACGGCCGAGGAGCCGACCAAGGTCGTCGACCTGATGGCGGCCCTCGAGGCCAGCCTGGCGGCGGCGAAGCAGTCCCGCGCCGAGAGCAAGTCGGCGTAGCCCACCTCGACGGGACCATGGCCGCCAAGCGGGTCACCTCAGAGGTGCGAGGGAGGACCCTGTCGCTCAGCAACCTCGACAAGGTCCTCTACCCCGAGACGGGCTTCACCAAGGGCGACCTGATCGCCTACTACGAGGCCATCGGCGAGGTGATCGTCCCCCACCTCCAGGGGCGGCCGACCACGCTCGTCCGCTGCCCCGAGGGGGTCGACGGCCAGCGCTTCTTCGAGAAGATGTGCCCCAAGCACCGGCCCGAGTGGGTGGAGACGGTCGACGTGTGGGCGCCGGGGCCGAAGCGGACCGTGCGGTACTGCCGGATCGACGAGCCGGCCGCCGTCGTGTGGACGGCCCAGCTGGCCGCCATCGAGCTCCACCCCGGCCTGCTGCGCGACGGGGACCGGGAGACGCCCACCCACCTCGTGGTCGACCTCGACCCCGGCGAGCCGGCCGGCCTCCTCGAGTGCGTCGAGGTGGCCGAGCTGGTGCGCGAGCGCCTGGCTCGGGGCGGCCTCGAGTGCCAGCCGAAGGTGAGCGGCTCGAAGGGGATCCAGGTCCTGGCCCCGCTGGCCCCGCCCTGTGGGTTCGACGACCTGCGTGAGGTGGCCCTGGCGCTGGCCGAGGGGCTGGCCGAGGACCGTCCCGACCTCATCGTGACCAACATGCGCAAGGACCTCCGGCCGGGCAAGGTCCTCATCGACTGGAGCCAGAACAGCCCGTACAAGACCACGGTGGCCACCTGGTCGGTCAGGGCGCGAGTGCGCCCGTGGGTGAGCGTGCCGGTCACGTGGGACGAGCTGGCCGCAGCCCGCACGGCGGGCGACCCCGACCGCCTCCGCTTCGAGGCCATGGCGGCGCTGGCCCGCGCCGCCGAGGGCGACGCCATGGCCGAGGCCTTCGCCCGACCCGGCCCGCTGCCCCCGGTCGACGCGCTCGGTTCCTGACAGTCCCGCCCGTCTTCTAGGATTTGCGGCGTGGGCCGAACGTTGCAGGTGCCGATCGCCCTCCTCGTCGGGATGGCGGCTCTTGTCCCGGGCGCGGCCGTCGACGCTCAGACGGCTACGGATCCGATCCTCGAAGGGTTGACCCTGTCCCCGTCGGAGCTGACAGCACCGAGCCAGAGCCTGACGTTGACGGTGCCCGGGTTCCCGGGCGCGACCGGCTGCCAGTCCGGGTTCGTCCTGGCCCAGCCGACGGGCGGGACGGCGGCGGAAGCCAAGGTCCTGTTCGCCGGGAACTTCGATGAGCCGAGGAGCTTCAACGACATCAGGTCGTTCGAGGGTGGCGCGCCCTTCGTCGCCGGGAGCTACACGATCAGGGTGCGGTGCACCAACGAGGCCCAGGTGGAGAACTTCTACACCACCTCGGCCACGCTCAGCATCTCCAACTCCGCCACGACCACGACGACGACCACCACCACGACCACCACCACGACGGTCCCGGGGCCCACCACCACGTCGACCATCCCCCCGACGTCGGTCGACCCCTCCACGGCCACCGCCGGGGTGACCACCATCACCATCCGCGGCGGCGGCTTCAAGCCCGGTGCCCTGCTGGCCATCAGCTTCGCCACCACCCCGGTGACCGCCCTCGGCACCACGACGGCCACGGCCACCGGCGCCTACGCAGCCACGCTCAAGCTCCCGGCCACGGCGCCGGCAGGCGACCAGCAGCTGGTCGTCACCGGCCCGGGCCCGGACGGGGCCACCCGCTCCACGTCGGTGAGCCTCAAGGTGCTGGCCGGTGCGGCCGGTCGCAGCACGTCGGCGGCGACGGGCAGCGGCAGCGGGTCGGCGGCCACCGGCACCCTGCCGCAGACGGGCAGCGAGCGGACATCGATGGGGATCATGTCGGCGCTGACGGCGCTCACCCTCGGCGCCCTGCTCGTCGGACTGTCGCACCCCGCCGTGCCGGCCAGCGGCCGCTCCCGGCGCCGGCACGGCCGCCACCGGCGCTAGCGCGGGCGATCCCCGAGGTGACTCAGGCGGCGGGGTCGGGTGGGTCGGCTCCGGCTCCGGCCACCCGCTGGCGGGGCGGAGCAGGGTTCAGGCCCCAGGCGTCGAGGGTGGCGTCGACCCGGGCCAGCGTGGCCGGGGGCAGCCGACCCTGGAGGGCCCGGCGGGTCGACCAGAGCGGCTCGACCCCCCGCAGGACCAGACGGGCGAACATCCCGCGATCGGCCCAGGCGGCAACGTCGGGGGGCGGCAGGAAGCCGGGGGCCTCGGCGCCGGCGACGGCGGCCAGGTGCAGCGCATCCCAGCCCTTGGCCCGGCCGAGGATCTGACCTACGAGGACGAGGTGCTCGGCGGCGTCGACGTCGACATCGCAGCGGCGGAGGACCTGCATCCCCGGGTGGAGGCCCGCCACCTCGTCCCAGCCCGGCGCCATCCGCCGCCGACGACCGGCCCGAGCGGCCACGGCTCCGAGCCACAGCGTGGCCCAGAGCTCGAGGACGGGCACCGGGCAGGGCGGGGTCGCCAGCCCCAGGAGGCGGCGCAGCCCGTCGGGGAGCGGCCCGGTGGGCCCGCCCTCGGCGCCCCCGTCGGCCACGGCGTGGACGACGGGCTCGTCCTCGCCGTCGAGGAGCAGGGCGAGGGCGACGGCGCCTCCCCTTCCCACCAGGTGCAGGGTGCGCACCCGCCGGCGCTCGGGGTGGAGGCGAAGGGACGGCCCGTCCCGGCGCAGCGTCCGCCAGTCCACGTCGTCGGTGGCGGCGGCAGGGACCGTCCACCCGTCGGCGACGACGCCGACGGCCACCCACTCGGGTTTGGCCACCTCGGAGCACAGGAGGTGCAGGGCGCCGTCGCCGCCGCCGAGGAGGGACCGGGCCTCGAGGTCGAAGCCCAGGTCGTCGACCCTCCACGGGTCGCCCCAGGGGAGGGCGACCAGGAACGGCGGGTCAGGCCACCCGGGGCGGGCCGGCAGCCCGAGCAGCACCCCGGCCAGCCCGGCCAGATCGTCGACGTCGAGGGACGGGGGCGGGTGGGCAAGCAACGAGACCTCCTCGACAACGAACGGGAGGAGGCGACGGCCTCGCGTCGGCGTGCTCGCCGATGCAAGAAAACCTATGAGAAGCACACGGCCGTGTCAAGGCCCGCTGAGCTCAGAACTGGAGCGAGGAGAGGGCCGGGACCCAGGCGACGGAGCGGGCCACCGCCTCCTTCCACCGGTCCCGGTCGGCGTAGCTCGGCCGGGGCTCGACCACCTGCGCTGGACTCCACAGCTCGGCCAGCTCGTCGGCGCCACCCCACACGCCGGTGGCCAGGCCGGCCAGGTATGCGGCGCCGACCGTGGTGGCCTCGCGCTCGGGCGACACCTCGACGGGCCGGCCCACGGCGTCGGCCAGAGCCTGCACGAACACGGCGTTGGCGGTCATCCCGCCGTCCACCCTGAGCGCCTCGACCCGCACGTCGGCGTCCTGCTCGGCCGCCTCGAGGAGGTCGGCCCCGCGGTGGGCCACCCCTTCGAGCACCGCCCGCACGATCTCGGCCCGGCCGCTGCCCCGGGTGAGGCCGAGGAGGGTGCCCCGGGCCCCGAAGTCCCACTGCGGCGTGCCCAGGCCGAGGAGGGCCGGCACGAAGTAGACGTCGCCGGTGGTGTCGACCGAGGCGGCCAGAGCCTCGGTCTCCTCGGCCGAGGTGACGATCCCGAGGTCGTCGCGCAGCCACTCGATGCAGCTGCCGGCCGAGAGCATGATCGCCTCGACGCCCCAGGTGGCCACGCCGCCCTGCTGGCGGGCGATGATCGGGAACGAGCCGCCCTCGCCCCGGTGCTCGAACGAGGGACGGCCGCCGGTGACGCAGTCGAGCATCCCCCCGGTGCCGAAGGTGGCCTTGGTCTGGCCCGGGCGCACGCACGACTGGCCGATGAGCGAGGCCTGCTGGTCACCGGCGATGCCGGCGAGCACCGGCGCTCCCGGCAGGGCGGCGCACTCGCCCACCTCGCCTGCCGAGTCGACGATGGTCGGGAGGCACGACGCCGGGATGTTGAGGGCGGCCAGGATGGCCGGGTCCCACTCGGCCCGGTCGCAGGCGGTGAGCCCGGTGACGCCGGCGTTGGTGGCGTCGGTGACGTGGAGGCGCCCACCGGAGAGCGTCCACGCCACCCACGTGTCGATGGTGCCGAAGCAGAGGTCGCGCTCGCGGCCAGGATCGGCCTGGTCGAGGATGCTCTGCAGCTTGGTGGCGCTGGCGTTGGGGGCGAGCCGGAAGCCCTTGCCCTGCATCTCGAGGCACGTCCCGATGGTGCGCAGGTCCTGCCAGCCGAGGGCGGGGGCGACGGGCTCGCCCGTGGCCCGGTCCCACACGACCGTGGTGGCCCGCTGGTTGGCGATGGCCACGCTGGAGACGTCTCCGACGGCCCCGGCCAGCACCTCGCCCGCCACCTCGAGCACGGCGGCGGCGAGGGCGGCGGCGTCGAGCTCGACGAGACCGGGGAAGGGCGTCTCGGGCAGCACCTCGCGGTAGGCGAGGCCGCCGACGACGCCCCGCTCGACGATCGCCGCCCGCACGCCGCTCGTCCCGACGTCGACGACCAGGGTGCTCACTGTGTCTCCCGCCGTGCATCGGGGTTCGCTGACCGCCTGCCTTCCCTCGTCGCTCCTCCGGCTCGCCCGGGGGGCTCGCCTCCTCCGCTCCTCAGTCCAGGCAGGCGACGCTCGCCCCTCGCCGGCTCGTTCGCTTCGCTCACGGTGCGCCCCGCCCCGGGTCGGTGGCGGCGGTGGTCGCCGCCTCGTTCGCTGTCGTCAAGGCTGGATCCCCTTCGGGTCGGCTGGTTGGTCGGGCGAAGAAGGCGCCAAGCACCCCGATGCCGATCTGGATCGGGGCGATGGTGAGCAGGCTGGCCACCAGCTCGGCCACGTCGTCGTCGGCCAGCACGGCGCGCAGCAGGCCGACGACGGCCACCAGGGCCCAGGCGGCGCCGGAGGCCAGGGCCCCGTGCAGCAGCGGAGAGTCGGGGCGCCGGCGGCCGACGAGCACGCCGGCCACCGCCGGCCCCACGACCAGGGCGAAGAGCGCCGCCACCAGCCACAGGTTCGACTCGGCCCCCATGTCGTCACGGCGCAGCGCGCTTACGACGAGGGCCGGGGGCACGGCGATGACGATCTGGACCGCCGCCCCGTAGACCACCACCTTCGGGTCTACGGCGTCGGCCACGCCACCACCTGGTGCGGGGAGGGCAGCCCGAGGCCGCCGGGGTTCAGGGTGCCGTTGGGGTCGAGGGCGTCCTTCATGGCCACGAGGACGTCGAAGGCCGGCCCGAGCGCACGGGGCAGGAGGTGCGCCCGCAGCAGGCCTACGCCGTGGTGGTGGGACAGCGCGCCGCCGGCGTCGAGGGTGGCTCCCTCGATCACGTCCCACGCCGCCGCATAGAACGATGCAGCATCCTCGGGCGAGGGGACCCCGGCGAACGTGAAGTACAGGCACGCGCCGTCCGGATAGGCGTGGCTCTGGTGGCAGGAGATGACGAGCGCGCCGTCGAGCGCCAGGAAACCCTCGGTGGCGGCGGCGTGGATGGCCGGGAGCGCCGTCCAGCGGGCGGCGATCTCGCAGGTGTCGACCACGATGCCGGACGAGACGGCCTGGCCCAGCGCCGACACGTCGTTGCGGTGCTCGAGCCAGCGCTCGACGGCGTCGACGTCGCCCACTTCGCCGGTGGCCGCGGCCTCGTCGGCGACGACGGCCAGCGAGGCCTCGACCTGCGGGCCGTCCCCCTCGTCCAGCACGAGCAGCACCGACCGGTTGCCGTCGCCGCCGAACCGGGCGCCCTCGCGGCCGTCGTAGAGGCGCAGGACGGCGGGCGTGGCCCCCCGCCGCAGCACCCGGCGGCAGGTGTCGAGCCCGTCACCGAAGGTGGCGAAGGTCCAGGCTCCGCGCCGCTGCTCGGGCGGCAGCGGCCAGGTGCGCAGGGTGACCCCGGTGACGACCCCGAGCGTGCCCTCGCTCCCGAGGAACACGTGGTTCAGGTCGGGCCCCACCGCGCTGCGGGGGGCCCGGCCGCCGGTGGCCACGACCCGTCCGTCGGCCAGCACCACCTCGAGCCCCTGCACCATGTCCTCGACCTTGCCGTAGCGGGTGGAGTACTGGCCGGCACCCCGGCACGCCACCCAGCCGCCCACGCTGGCCAGCGCCATCGACTGCGGCCAGTGGCCGGCGGTCATGCCGTGCTCGGCCTGCAGCTGCTCCTCGAAGGCCAGCCCGTTCATGCCGGCCCGCACCCCGACCAGCCCGTCGTCGGACGAGACCCAGGTGATCCCGGTCAGGCCTCGCAGGTCAAGGGCCACGCCGCCGGCCTTCGGCACGCTGCCGCCGCACACGCCGCTGCGGCCGGCGGCCGGGGTGACCGGCACCCGGGCCTCGTCACAGAGGCGCACCACCGCCGCCACCTCGGCCGTGGACCTGGGCCGGGCCACCACGGCCGGCAGGGCCGGGACCTGGCCGGCCAGGGCCCAGTGCAGGGCCAGGGGCCACCAGTCGCGCCCGGCCTCGACCAGCGAGGCTTCGGCCCGGTCTAGGGGGCAGACGCCGGCCAGCAGATCGGCCAGCCCGTCGGGGAGCGGCCCCGGCACGCCGCCAGCCAGGTGGGCCCGCCCGGAGGCCGGCGCCTCGGGGGCGACCGGCAGCGGCAGCGGCGGCCACACGTCGCCTCCGCTCACGACCAACGCCCAGGTGACAGGAGGACGGTGCGCGTGACGGCCCTCACTCCTGGCCGCGCCCGGGTGTCATGCGACCGGGAGGGCGGTCGTCGGCAGCCCGGGGGCCGTGCGCTCGTGCTCGACCGAGGCGCGGTAGGCCTCGGCCTGGCGGGCGGCCTCGGCGGCGTCCCAGCCCAGCTCGGGGGCCAGCAGCCGGGCCACGTCGTCGGCGGCGGCGGCCGAGGCGTCGCGGGCCTGGATGCGGAGGCGGGTGCGCCGGGCCAGCACGTCGTCGACCGTGGTGGCCATCTCGTGGCGGGCGGCGTGCACCACCTCGGCCCGAAGGTCGGGGAGCCCGGCGACGATCGGCTGGCCCAGGGCGGGGTTGGCCGCCACCAGGGCGGCCACGACCCGGGCCTCGGTGCCGTAGCGGTCGGCCAGGTGGGCGGCGGCGGCGGGGGGGACCCCGAGCCGGGCGCGGCCCTCCTCGTCGAGGCCGGGGGCTCCTAGCAGCGACAGGCGCTTGGTGATGCAGCGGCGGGGGGTGCCGAGCCGGACGAGGACGACGTCGACGGTGTCCTGGGCCATCTTCCGGTACGTCGTCAGCTTGCCGCCCCCGATCGACACCACGCCGCTGTCCGAGGTGCCCACCTTGTGGCGGCGTGAGAGGTCCTTGGTCCTCTCGCCCAGGTCGTGGCCCACCAGCAGCGGCCGCAGGCCCGCCCAGGTGCCGACCACGTCTTCGGCGGCGAGCGGCCGGCTGACCCAGCGGTTGACGGTGTCGAGCACGTAGGCCACGTCCTCGGGCGTGCACTGGGGGTCGTCGATCGGCCCGACGTAGTCGGTGTCGGTGGTGCCCAGGTACGTGAGGGGCACGGACCCGTCGGCGGCTCGCCACGGGACGACGAAGATCGACCGCTTGTCCGCCGCGGTGAGCACGGCGGCCACGTCGCACGGCAGGGCGGCCGACGGCACGGTGAGGTGGATCCCCTTGGCCGGGCGGATGGTGCGGCCGGCCGCGGCGACCGTCCCGCCGTCCGAGCCCCCCGAGCCGAGGTCCATGGCCCGCAGGTCGTCGGCCCACACGCCGGTGGCGCTCACGACGCAGCGGGCCCGCACCCGCACCCCGTCGCAGCCGTCCCCGGCGAGCACCGCCCCATCGACCTGACCGCCCGGCCCGGCCGTGAGCGAGGCCACCCTGGCGTGGTTCACCACGCAGGCCCCGTGGTGGAACGCCGCCGTGCGGGCCAGGGTCAGCGTGAGCCGGGCGTCGTCGGTCTGGGCGTCGTAGTAGAGGAAGGCGTCGACCAGCGAGTCGGTGCGCAGCGTCGGCAGGTGGGCCAAGGCCTCGTCCCGGGAGATCCGCCGGTGCAGCTTGCCCACTCGCCAGCCGCCGGTGAGGTCATAGAGCCACAGCGCCGTGCTGATGGCCTTGGCGTAGGCCTTGTTGGCCACACCGGCCTTGCCGAACACGGGGATGACGAACGGCAGGAGCCGGACGAGGTGCGGGGCGTTGCGCAGCAGCCGCTGCCGCTCCCGCAGGTTCTCATAGACGAGGGCGAACTCCTTCTGCTGGAGGTAGCGCAGGCCGCCGTGCACGAGCTTGGACGAGCGGGATGAGGTTCCCGAGGCGAAGTCGCCCTTGTCGACCAAGGCCACCGAGAGCCCACGGGCGGCGGCGTCGAGGGCCACGCCGCACCCGGTGATCCCCCCACCGACCACGAGCAGGTCGAAGTGGTCCCGCCCGAGGCGATCGACGGAGACCGCCCGGTCGAAGCTGCGCACACCTCGACGCTAGGTCCGCATGGGATGCGTCGCCGTTCCCCCCGGTCTGACGGTGGTGGCATCCCCACGCTCCGTCCGGATGTCGCCGAGCTGGACCGGCCGGCTCGGCACCGACTAACCAGGTTCCCGATGAGAGATCCCATGGCTTGGCGACACGCAGCGGCGTGCAGGGGCATCGACCCCGAGGTCTTCTTCCCGAACGACCAGGAACCGGGCGATGCGGCCAAGGCGGTCTGTGGGCGCTGCCCGGTGCGCCAGCCCTGCCTCGAGTGGGCGCTGGCCACCCGGGAGAAGCAAGGCGTGTGGGGAGGCTGCGACGAGCGGGACCGGCGCCGCATCCTCCGCCAGAGCCGGAGATCCGCCTAGTCGAATCGGCCGAGGTCTGCCCTCCTGGGCAGCCCGGATCGTGTACTAGTCAGAGGCGTGAAGAAGCAGGCCGAGAGATCTCCAGCCGGCCGGGCGGCGGTGCCTCCCAGCGGCCGATCCACCCGCTCCCTGCCGCTCGCCGGAGCCGGGAACCGGGCCGTGGCCCAGCGCCTCAGCATCCAGCGCGATCGGGCCAGCGACCTCGCCGCCTGCCAGTCCGTGCTCATGGACGCCGACCCCGACACCGACGCCCTCCACCCGGTGCGCGACTTCACCGTGGTCGACACGTCCGAGCGGCTCATGCTGATCCGCAAGATCCACGCCATCACGTGGGTGGGCCCCAACGACGAGGCCACGCTGGTCCGGATCTGGCGCAGCCCCGGCATGGACGCCATCGCCGCCCAGCACCAGGCCCTCTACCAGGACAGCCGGGACTACGGCGCCGAGCTGCCCCCGACCCTGACGACCTTCGGCACCTTCACCAACAAGATCAGCCAGGACATGACCGAGGGCGGCACCACGGTGGTGCGGGGCCGCTTCACCTGGACCCTGCTCAACGACAAGCTCGAGGTCGAGGTGCCGGTGCACTTCGCCCCCGTCGAGGGCGTGACGACCCCGCTCGCCACGTGGGACGGCCAGATCAACACCGTGTGGAACCAGTTCGCCGTGACCGACAAGAGCGACGGCAAGAAGGTCCAGGTCACCATGAAGCTGAAGGACCAGGCCGGCGACCCCCGCACCATCAGCGTCGTCCAGAACAAGGTGCCCGGCGCCTACGGCAACGGCGACCGGGCCAACGCCGGCAAGTGGTACCCGGTGATGCCCTCGTCGGTGGCGCCACACGAGTTCGGCCACCTGATCGGTCTGCCCGACGAGTACCAGCGCACCCACGGCGACTTCAAGGCCATCACCGGCGGCGACAAGACGGGCCCGGCCGCCCCCACCACCAAGACCCCCAAAGCGGTGGCGGGCGAGCTGCACGTCGCCCTCACCGGCGACGAGAGCACCCGTGCCGACCTGGCCACGGCCGTCCTGGTGAACGCCAACCTGATCACGGGCGGCAAGGCCGTGCAGGGCGACTTCGCCCAGAAGGTGATGGCGGCCTACGACGACGAGTACGAGAGCATCTTCAGGCCATCGCTCCTGCAGCGCCTGCAGCGTCTGAAGAAGGACAACTGGATCCTGATGAGCGTCTTCTCCTACGCCTCGGGCACGATCATGGGCAACCCCGACGCCGTCGTGGCCGAGGGCCACGACCACCCGGTCGAGCCCCGCCACCTGCGCGAGTTCGTGGCCATCGTCAAGCGGCACTACCCGGCCCGCACCTGGGAGATCGGGCCGAAGTGACCGACGTCGAGTTCCGGCGCCTCGGCGGGGCGCCGCCACCCGAGCGCGAGGTGCTGGCGGTGGATGGCGAGGGGCGCTTCACGCTGTGGCGCTCGATCTCCTCGCCGGTGGTCGGCCGGTTCGCCGGAACGGTGCCCGACCAGGGGGGCCTGGCCGCGCTGGTGGCCGCCGTCGAGGGCGAGCCGGGCACCGGCGAGGTCGAGGTGCCGGCCGACGCCCCGGTGGAGGAGGTCGAGGTGGGAGGCGTGCTGGCCGCAGCAGAAGCCGACCTCGACCCGCCCGGGCCGTGGGGTCCGCTGCTGAGGGCCTGCCGCCAGCTGTCCGAGTCGCTCACCGACCAGCCCGAGGCGGCGGTGGCGCTGGTGGCCGTCGGTGGCGGCGACCGGCCCACGCGCTGGCTCCTCGAGCACCGGGGCACCGCTACCCTGCCCCTCGAGCTCGACCACGCCGAGCTGACCCTCACCCTGTGGCGCGATGGCCAGCAGGCCGGCACCGCCGGCACGGGCCCCCTGGCCGCCGGGCGGGTCGAGGCCGGCCCGGGCTGGGCGCTCGACCTCGAGGTGCCGGAGGCCCCCGACCCGACCGGAGGCATCCTGCTCGCCAAGGTCGAGCTGGTGGCCATGGATGGCGGGGTGCTCGTGCCGATGTCGGTACAGGCCGAGCCGCTGCGGGGTTAGGAGCGTGTCGTAGGAGCGAGTACCTCAGATGCTCCTCGTGTGGCTCGGTTACCGTCCACAGCCGATGGTGACGCTGGAGGACATCGGGGGGTGGGGCGCCGTCCTCGGTGCGCTCACGGCCCGTCGCGACCTCACCGCCGACGAGGCGGGCGCAGCCATGGCCGAGGTGTTCGCCGGGAACGCCACCCCTGCGCAGATCGCCGCCTTCATCGTGGCCCTGCGCATGAAGGGCGAGACGGTCGAGGAGCTGACCGGGCTCGTGCGGGCCATGCTCGCCGCCGCCGAGGAGGTGCCGCTCGACGACGCTCTCCGAGCCAGGCTGGTCGACACCTGCGGCACCGGCGGCGACCGGTCCGGCACGATCAACGTCTCGACCATCGCCGCGTTCGTGGTGGCCGGCGCCGGCGTCCCCGTGGCCAAGCACGGGAACCGCGCCGCCTCGTCCAAGGCCGGCTCGGCCGATGTGCTCGAGGCCCTCGGAGTGCGGATCGACCTCGGGCCCGAGGGGGTGGCCTCCTGCCTGGCGTCGGCCAACATCGGCTTCTGCTTCGCTCCCCGGTTCCACCCGGCCATGCGCCACGCCGGCCCGGTGCGCCGTGAGCTCGGCCTGCCGACCGTCTTCAACTTCCTCGGGCCGCTGGCCAACCCGACCCGGCCCCGCTTCCAGGTCGTGGGGGTCTCCGACGGCCGCATGGCCGCCCGCATGGCCGGCGTGCTGGCGGCCAACGGGGCCGTCCGCTCGCTCGTCGTCCACGGCAGCGACGGTCTCGACGAGCTGACCACCACCGGCCCGTCCACCGTCGTGTGGCAGGAGGACGGGTCGACCCGCACCCTGCAGGTCGACCCGGCGAGCCTCGGGTTCGCCCCGGCGACGAAGGAGGCCCTGGCCGGAGGCGACGCGGCCGCCAACGCCGCATCGCTCCGGGCCGTGCTCGACGGCTCCACCGGCGCCCACCGGGACATCGCCGTGCTGAACGCCGCCGCCGGCCTGGTGGCGGCCGGTGCGGCGGCGTCGCTCGAGGACGGCGTGACCCTGGCCCAGGCCTCGATCGACGAGGGGTCGGCCGCCGCCGCCCTCGACCGCCTGGTGGCCGCCTCCACCGCCTGAGCCACCCTTCCCCCTTCGAGTCTGCCCACTTCTGGCTTCCCCAGGAGCCAGAACCGGGCAGACCCGATCGGGGTTCAGGGTCGGGGGCGGCGGACCGGTTCCGGGGTGGGGTGCTGGACGGGGCGGGCCGGTGGGAGCCAGGCGCCCTCGCCGAGTGCTCGGGCCTCGCCGAGGGCCTCGGCCTCGATGGCGCGAACCTCGGCCACGGCCTCCTCGAGGTGGCGGACGCGGTCGGCGAGGGGGACCGCCCGCTCATCGACGCCCGAGCTCACCTGGCCGGCGAGGATCGTGATGCGCATGGCCAGCTGCTCGAGCTCGGCGATGGCCCGCTCGAGCTCGAAGAAGCGGCGGATCCGCTGGCTGGTGGGGAGGTGGCGGCCCAGGGCGATCTGGTCGTCGAGGGCGCACGCCTGGCGCTCGACGTCGACGGCGAGGTCGCCGATGCCGACCCCGCCGGCACCGCCGGCGGCCCGGGCCGACCGGGCCAGGCCGGCCACCCGCTGGAGGCGGCGGTGGAGCCTGGCGCCATAGCCCATCGACCACCGCCACAGGTTCGGCACCTGGGAGGGCACGCTCGGAGCCACTCGGTTGGCCCGCTTGAACGATCGGGAGCCGACCAGGACGAGCGTGACGACCACGCCGACCGGCACGACCACGAAGATCACGAACAGCACGCTGAGGAGGACGAAGAGCTCCACGCTGCGATGCTACCCACCCCCTCCCGCCAACTCCTCGCCCCTCTGTGGAGCCAGGAGGCCGCTCGTGGTCGGTCAGCTCCTCAGAGGGGGCCGGGTCGGGTGGGCGCCGGTAGCGTTGCGCGGGTGCAGACGGCCTTCGTCCTGATCGACGCCCAGCCTGACCGCATTGCGGAGCTGGCGGGTGAGCTGGCCGCGGTGGACGGGGTGGCCGAGGCCTACTCGGTGGCCGGCGAGGCCGACCTGGTCGCCGTGGTGCGGGTCCGGCACATGGACGATTTGGCCGAGGTGGTCACCGGCGGGATCGGCTCGCTGGCCGGGATCGTGCACACCAGGACGATGGTGGCGTTCAAGGCCTACAGCCAGGCCGACGTCGCCGCCATGTGGGACCTCGGCACCGACTGAGGCGGCCGGACCGGTCCGAGTCTGCCCACTTCTGGCCCCCCTGGGAGCCGGAAGTGGGCAGACGCGGGGTTCGGCCTCAGCTGGCGCGGGGGCGGGCGCGGCGGACGGGATCGAAGCGGGGGACCCGGCTGATGGGGGAGGCGAGGCCGTCGTCGCCGCGCAGGACCTCGACCCGGCCGGCTCGGGCGTCGAGCCAGGAGGCCACCGCCGAGAGCTCGTCGACCTCGGCGGCGGCCGGCGGACCGGCGAGCCGAGGCTGGTCGGAGGGGACGAGGGCGGCCAGGGGGCGGGCGCCGGCCGGCCAGGCCAGGCTCAGCCGACCCCCGTCGAGCACGGCGCCGCCCTCGCCGCCCACCTCGACCACCAGGCGGCCGGCGCTGCGCAGCGACTCGAGGCGGCGCTGGCGATGCACGGCCCTGGCCAGGGCGGACGCCCGGTCGCGGACGGCGGCGGCCTCCTCGTAGCGGCTGGCCCGGGACAGGGCCTGCATCCGCTCGGCCAGCGGGTCGAGGAGGAGCGCCGGCTGGGTGGAGAGCCCGAGCCGGACCGAGGCGACGACGTCGGCATAGGCCTCGGGGGCGACGTCGCCGGAGCACGGGCAGAGCGACACGCCGAGCTGGGCCGGGGTGCAGGGCCCGTCCCGGAGGACCGCTCCAGCCCGCAGCCGCTGGGTGCAGCGTCGGAGGGGGACGGCGTCGTGCACGGCTTCGGCCACCAGGCGGGCCGCCGTCTCCGAGCTGAGGGGGCCGAGGTCGCCGGCCTGGGGCGTGCGGACGACCGACAGCCGGGGCCATGCCTCGGAGGTGAGCCGCAGCCAGCGGTAGCCGCGCCACCGGGTGCCCTGGCGGTTGAAGCGGGGGCTCAGCTCGTGGATGAGCCTGATCTCCAGCACCGAGGCCTCGAGCTCGTGGGCGCACACGACGTGGTCGAGGCTGGCCGCCTCGCGCAGCAGCTGGGGGACCTTGCGCCGGTCGTCGTGCCCGAAGTACTGGCGCACCCGCCGGCGGAGGTCGACCGCCTTGCCGACGTAGAGGGCTCGGCCGCCGGCATCGCGGAACTGGTAGACGCCTGGGGCCCGGGGGAGCGAGGCGACCCACCGAAGCTTCTGGCCCTGGGGGTGCCCGGCCGCCTTGGGCAGCTCGAGCAGGTCGTCGAGGTGGGTGGCACCGAGGCACCCGACCCGTTCGAGCAGCAGGTGGAGGAGGTCGACGGTGGCCCAAGCGTCGTCGAGGGCCCGGTGGGTGGGCCGGTGGGGCAGGCGCAGGCGGTCGGCGAGGGTCCCCAGCTTGCAGTTCGGCACCTCGTCCCGCAGGAGGCGGCGGGCCAGCGAGCAGGTGTCGACCACCTGGTTGGCCGGCCGGTCGTAGCCGAGGGCGTCGCACGCGGCCCGGACGAACGACACGTCGAACCGGACGTTGTGGCCCACCAGCACGGCATCGTCCCCCACCCGCTCGAGGAAGGCCGGGAGGACCGAGTCGACGGAGGGGGCGGGCCGCACCATGGACTCGGTGATGCCGGTGAGGTAGGTGATCGCCGGAGGGATGGCCGTGCCGGGGTTCACGAGCGTGGCGAAGGTGCCGAGGACCTCGCCCCCGCGAACCTTCACGGCGCCGACCTCGGTGATGGCGTCGCCGCCGCCGGCCGACCCGCCGGTCGTCTCGAGGTCGAACACGACGAACGTGACGAGGTGCAGGGGCAGGGACAGGTCGTCGAAGGTCAGCTGGCCGGCGGGCCGCACGCGGCGCCGCCTCGTTCCCCCGCGGTTCCGCCCGCCGGCCCCTCCACCGGCCTCTCCACCGGCCTCTCCACCAGCCCCTACAACAGTCTCCCCACCAGCCACAGCAGCAACGTAGCGAACACATGTTCGCCTGTCGAGCGCCGTACGCTCCGGACGTGCCCGCTCGCTACCGCTGTGCCGCCTGCGGCAACCTCACCCGCTTCGACGTCACGTCCACCCGCCGCACGCGGGCCTTCCACCACTACACGGTCGGTGGGGACCTCGTGGTCGAGGCCGAGGAGGTCATCGAGGAGCGGGTCGAGGCGGTCAGCTGCCGCTGGTGCGGCCATGGAACAGCGATCGAGGCCCTCGACGAATGACCGGGGCCGGGGACGCCGAACCGCCGAGCCCACCGAGGCGGCCGAACGGGCCGACCCTCGACCTCACGGGGACCGAGGCCGATGACCTCCTCCGCTCCGCCGCCGAGCTGGCCTTCGAGATGGCGCAGACCGGTGTCCGCCTTCAGCCGCCGCTCGAGGTGCCGAGCCGGCTCCGCCCCGTGCTGGCCCACGCCAAGGTGACGAAGGTGGCGCTGTCCACCGTCCGGCGGGTGGTCGAGGAGGACGCCGGCTTCCGGGAGCAGGTGGCCAAGGCTGCGCAGCTGCCCGGGGCCGAGGCCACGGTCGGCCGGGCCGGCGTGCTCTGGCTGTGCCGGCCCGACGGCTGGGAGGCGCAGCTGGGCGGCCTGGTGCTCGAGGCCAGGGCGGTGGCCGCGGCCCGGGCCGAGGACGCCGAGGAGCGCACGGCCCAGCGCCGGCTGCGCCACGCCGAGGAGGCCAGGGACAGGGCCGAGCGGGCGGTCGAGGACGCCCGCCGGGCCGCCGAGGCGGCGCGGGCCGACCTGCAGGAGGAGCGGCGCCTCCGCAGGGCGGCCGACGAGGCGGCGGAGCGGGCGGGGCGCCACGCCGGCTCGCTCGAGGAGCAGCTGGCTGCGGCACGGCGGGCGGTCGAGGCGGCGGCCGGCCGCCTGGCCCTGCGCACCGACTCCGAGGCCGCCGCCGTCGCCGCCCAGGCGTCGGCCGCGGCCGAGCTGGCCGACCTGCGGGCCGAG